>JAPLTR010000602.1 GCA_026398065.1 Verrucomicrobiota bacterium
CGTCGCGCGCGAGCACCACGACGGCGCGGTCGAGCGAGGTGGCGAGCTGGGCCTCGGCGTCGAGGCGGATCGCGATCTCGGTCTCGAGCTCGGCATTTTTCTCCTCGAGCGAGCGGCGGGCGGCGCGCAGCTCAAGCTGCACGCGCACGCGGGCGACGAGCTCGGGGACGTGCACGGGCTTGGTGACATAGTCGACGGCGCCGGCGTCGAACGCGCGGACCTTTTGCTCGGGGGCGTCGACGGCGGTGAGGAAGATCACGGGCAGGTGCCGCCAGGCGGGCTGCGCGCGAAACGAGGCGCAGACGGCGAAGCCATCCTCCCCCGGCATCATCACGTCGAGCAGCACAAGGTCGGGCGTGAGGCGAGCGAGCACCTCGCGTGCAGCCGTTCCGCTTTCCGCGAGCAACACCCGCACGCCGGCCTGACGCAGGGCATCGCACACGACCCCGAGATTGGCGGGCGTGTCGTCCACGACGAGGAGGGTGGGCTTCAGCATCGGCGGAGAGTCAGGGTGAGAACACGACAAGAGTTTGCCGGTCACGTTTTTGAAACAGAGAAAAACACGGAGCGGATCGCGGGTATTACCCAAGCAGTGCGCGCAGGCGGGCGAGATCGAAACGCGCCGCGGCCTCTTCCAGGGTGGCGAGCTCGGCTCCGGGGTGAAGAGGGCGTAGCGCCGCAAGTTCCAGCCGCAGGGCCTCGAGGTCGCCGTGCGCCAGGTGTTCACGCAGGGCGAGCCGCACCGGCTCCGGCAGGGGGAGAGGGGAGACCGACGGCTCGAGGGGGAAAGGAGGGGCGGACTCCGCATCGCGCCAGCGGAGCGCGAGGAGCGCGCCGATTTTCTCGAGCAGCTCGGAGGTGCGGAAAGGTTTTGCGATGAAGGCGTCGGCCCCGGCGCGATGACCGTCGGTGGGGTTGAACGAGAGGACGGAAGCGGAGGAGAGGAGGATCCTGAGCTGCGGGCCGCGCGGGAGGTCGCGCAGGGCGCGGGTGAACGCGAGGCCGTCGAGCCCGGTCATACGCACGTCGACGATGGCGAGGTCGGGCCAGGGCTCGGCGCCTTCGGTGAGGCGGGCGAGCGCGGTCTGCGGCGCGGCGAAGTCGCCGCAGTCGAAGCCGAGAGGGGCGAGGAGATCGACGAGGAGGCGGCGGTTGATGTCATGGTCGTCGACGATGAGCACGCGGCGTCGGTCCCCTTCGTAGCCGGCGATCCGCTGACCGGTGGAGCGCGTGGGCGCGGCGGGTGCGATGGCGGGAAGAGGAAGCGAAAACGCGAACGTGCTACCGGCTCCCGGGGCGCTGGTCAGCGTCAGGGAGCCGCCGAGCCGCTCCACGAGGGCCCGGCTGATGGCGAGGCCGAGGCCCGCGCCGGGGGCGTCGGGCCGCGCGTCGTTGGCCTGCTCGAAAGCATGGAAGAGGCGGGCCTGGTCGGCGGCGGAGATGCCGGGGCCGGTGTCGGTGACGGAAAATCCGAGAAGCGGAGAGCCGGAAACGGACGGGGAGACGCGGAGGGTGACCGAGCCGGTGGCGGTGAACTTGACGGCATTGCCCAGAAGATTGTCGAGGACCTGGCGGAGCTTCTGCGCATCGCACTCGACCCAGGCGGGCAGGGTGGGGGCGAGATCGAGATGGAAGGAGAGCTGTTTCGCCGCCGCGGCGGGGGCATGCGCAGCGGCGATGTCGCGCAGGAGATCGCCGAGGGCGCAGGGCGCGGGACGCACCGTGAGCTTGCCGGCCTCGATTTTTGCGAGGTCGAGCACGTCGTTGATCATGCGCAGGAGATGTTCGCCGCTGGACTGCACGATGCGGACCCGCTCCTGCTGGTCGGGCGCGAGCCGGTGGTCGGCCTGGAGGACCTGGGCGTAGCCGATCACGCCGTTGAGCGGCGTGCGGAGCTCGTGGCTCATCGAGGCGAGGAAGGCGCTCTTGGCGCGGTTGGCGGACTCGGCGGCGTCGCGGGCGGAGGCGAGTTCGGCGGTGCGGGTGGCGACGAGTCTTTCGAGACGCGCGCGTTCGCGTTCGGTGCGACCGAGCCGCCAGCGAATGTAGGCGAAGATCACGCCGGCGGCGGCGAGGAGGTAGAGCGCGTAGGCCGCCGGTGAAAGATGCCACGGGGGCGCGACGGAAAAGGTGAAACGCGCCGGCTCGCTGATCTTGCCGTCGGCGTCCTGGGCGCGCACCTCGAAGGTGAAGGGGCCGCCGGAGAGGTTGGTGAATTCGGCTTCGGTCCGCGGGGACCAAGGCTGCCAGGCGTCGTCGTAGCCGAGGAGACGAGTCTGGAACTTGGTTCCGGGGCCGGATCCGAAGTGAGGTGCGCTGAAGGAAAAGACCAGCGGGGCGCGGGCGTAGGCAAAGCGCGGGGCGGCGGTCCCGCGCGCGGGGGTGAGTTGGGTGCCGTCAGGCAGCGTCAGGGTGCGGAGGAGCACGTTCCAAGCAGGCAGGGGCGGCACGGTGACGGAGAGATCGGCGCGCACCAGCGCGTCGGGGCCGCCGAGCCAGAGGTAGTCACGGCCGTCCACCCGTTCCCAAGCGAGACTGCGGGCCCCGCCGAAGGCGACGCGGTCGAGAATCTTGGTGGGCAACGGGGCGAAATCGGCCGGGCCGGTGGGATGCAGCGTCAGGCGGCCCAATTGGCGGGGGATCTCGGTCTCCTCGGTGTCGGGCTGGGCCCAGACCGCGGAGGGATGGTCAGTGGGAGCCAGTGGCCAGAGCTGGGTGCGGGAATGGCGGCCCGGAATCTGGAACGATTCGTCGAGGATGAAGCGGTTCGCGGCGGAGTCATAGCGATAGGTGCCGACGTCGGTGACGAAGACGACGTGGTCGCCGAGGTTGTAGACGTGGCTCCAGCCCTGGTCCTTCGGTAGGCCGTGGTCCTCGCGGTAGGCGACGAAGGTGGAGTGGGTCCAGTCGTCGACGGCGGCGCCGGCCGGGCGCACGACGCGGATGAAGCCCCGCGTCGGTGTGCCGAGCCAGAGGGCTCCGTCGGTGGCTTCGGCGATGGTGCGGACCTCGGTCTTGAGGCCGGGCACGCCGCCGAGGTCGCGCCAGCGCCCGGCCTCGTAGCGGAGGAGATTGAGCCCGAGAAACCGGCCGACGAAGAGGTCGTCGGGCCGGCCGCGGACCGCGGCAAGTTTGCTCACGCCCTCGGTGGTTTCGAAGACGAGGCGCGGCGGGCCGGCGCCGGCGAACTGGAGGACACCGCTGGCGGTCGCGAAGAGGAGCCCGGACGGATGGCTCGCGAGGGACCAGCAGACCTCGCGCGGACCGTCGGGGGTCGGTTCGAATTGGGCGGGCGTGCCCGTGGCGGCGTCGGCGGGTTTGAGGCGGAGCACTCCGTCCGGGGTGGCGGCGTAGAGAGTGCCGGCGTGACGGCGGAGGTCGTGGGTGAGGTTGCGCGGGAGGCCGTTGGGGCGGTCGAAGACTGTAAAGGCCGAGCCAAGTTCGGCGCGCACGACGCCGTTGCCCGTGCCGAGCCAGACGCCGCCCTCGCGGTCGGGGGTGAGGCTGAGAAGCTGTTCGCTCTCGAGGCCGTTGGCGGTGCTCAGGCGCGAGACGAAGTTGAAATCGGCATCGGTGACGATGACGCCGAGCGAGGTCGTGCCGAGGGCGCGGGCGCCGCTTGGGAGGCGGATCATGAACCGGAGTTTCGTGCGCGCGAGGAGTGCGTCGACGGGAGTCGGAAAGCGCGTGAGACGCCCGTTCCGGAGATGGAAAAATGGGCCGGCGGCGAGACCGAGGCGCAGGCCGCGTTCGCCGTCGGGTTCGATGATACAAAACTGCGATCCGACAATCTCCGGCGCATCGCTCACGAGGACGAAATCGTCGCCGACGAGTCGGAAAAGTCCGACGCCCTGGCGGTGGAGAAACAGGTCGTCGCCGACGCGGGTGAGCTGCTGGCGGGGCTTGTTGACGAAGGGCCAGGCGTGAAACGCGCCGTCGCGCCAGCGAAGGACAACGGTCTCGGTCGCAAACCACACGGCGTCGCGGGTGACGGTCATGCTCCAGATCACGCCGGGGGACCGCTGGGCGGGGGGGAGTTTTTCCAGCAGGGAGGTGAAACGCGGCGCGCCATCGGGGCCGGGGGCGATGAAGCCGAGCTGGTCCGTGCCGCCGATGTAGAGGCGGTCGTCCGGACCGAAGGCGAGCGTGCGCACCCAGCTCGTGCCGGGAACTTCGATCCGTCGCCAGGCCGCCCCGTCGTAGGAGAGGACCGAGTGGCTGTTGCCAAACCACATCACGCCATCGGGCGCCTGGGCGCCCATCCAGATCTGCTGGTGGGCCCGGTAGTCGCGCGGCGTGAACGTCTGCAGCAAGGGGCGTCCGGCCTCCGGGTCGGGCGCCGCCTGGAGACCGGACAGGCCCGCGGCACCGGCGAGCAACAGGGCGGCGGCGCGCGGTGTCAGACGGCGGAGAAGCGGGACGAACACAGACGGGGAGGACAAGCGGAGCCGGCGGAGGCGTCAACCGCCCCGAGCGCGGTTTACGCGGAAATGCGTACCGGGGCGGACGCGGGCGGTCAGTCGGAGGGGGCGGCCGTTTTCCGCATCCGCACAACCGGCATGATGGCGCCGTTGGGCAGGGGAATGTCGAAACGCTCCACGGTGGCGTACGCGAACGTCGCGTAGAGGGGCGCCCCCGCGAGGGTGGCGACAATGTCGATCTGGCGAAAGCCGGCGGCGAGGGCGGCGGTCTCGGAGAGCTCCATGATTTTTCTACCGATGCCGCGACGGGCAAAATCCGGGTGGATGAAAAACGCGCGGATCATCGCCGGCTCCGTCGCGGGATCGCGCAGGGGGTCGGGGGCGGTCCTAGCGCGATCGCCGCCGTAGAGGGTCTTGCGTTTGCTCCAGCCCCCGCAGCCGACGATGCGCCCCTCGTCCACGGCGACAAAATACGTGCCGTCGCGGATGAGCTGGCTGTCGACGCCAAAGACGGTGCCGATCGCGCCTTCGATCTGCGCCTCGGTGTAGAAGCCGACCTGGAGCTTTCGGGCCGAGAGCGGGATCAGCGTTTCAAGCGCTGGGATGTCCCCGAGTTCGGCGAGGCGGTAGGCGGGAGTCATGAGGTTTTCGTCCGAGTCCGGCGCACGGGTGCCGGATTGGGCGGCGGGATTTGTCGCGGTCGCTGTTTGGTGGCGACAGAGCGGATGATGAGCCGGCCGCGGCCTCTGGCAGGCACGGGCATCGGGGAGAGGTCGGCCGCAGCGGTGAGCAGGGACTCAATCGCGGGGCGCTGGAGATCGGCGGCGGAGGCAAGCCGGGTGAAACGGGTTTGTTTGCCGGAGCCAAGGAGGATCCGGGCGGGATCGGGGAGCCTCGCTCCGTCAATGAAGCAGAGGCTGACGCCGTGGGCGTCCGCGGCCAGCGAGAGGAAACAACCGGACGGACGCTCCGTCGGGGCGTAGCCGATCACGAAGAAATTGTAGTTGTCGTAGACCATTTCGTTCAACGTGGGAAAACGGCGGCGCAACGCCTTCCGCACCGCGCGGATCAGCGACTGGTGTTTCGGGGAGAATTTGGCGATGAAGCCGGCGAGCTGCTCGGCGGGCGTGGGGAGTTTGGTGCTCATAACGAGGATCGGGCGGGCCGGATCCGCTTCCGCAGGGTGGGCCGGCGTTTGGGTTTGCTCGAACCGGCGTCGCCCTTCGCGGCGAGGCGGCGGGCGTACTTTCGGAGCGCGCGCTTCACTGCGGCGTCGAGGTCGACGCCGGTGGTGTTGGCGACGCAGATGAGCGAGAAAAGCACATCGCCCAGCTCGTCCTGCCAGGCGGGGGTCGGTGCGAACCGGGCCGAGCCGTACGACGATCCTTTCAGCGCTTCCTTGGCCACCTCCCCCAGTTCCGCCACGGCGTCGAGCAGCCGGTGGGCGACGTCGGTTTCCAGTCGGTTTTTCCGCACAAAGGCGGCCACAAGCGGTTGGAGGTCCTTCATGCTGGACCGGGAGAATTGGGCGGTCCGGGCCGGGCGTAAAGCCCCGCCTACGGCTGTTCCAGGAGCTGGCGGAGACGGGAAAGCTCGAAGGCGGCAGCAGCGGACTCCAGTTCGGTGAAGCGCGCGATGGCCGCGGGGTGGGCTGGGCGCGCGGCGGAGAGCGCGGCGCGGAACGCCTCGAGATCGCCCTGGGCAAGGAACTCGCGGAGCTGGTTGCGAACGGCTGGCGGGAGCGGGACGGCGGGAACGGGAAAGGGCGGGGCGGAGTTGGCGTCGCGCCACCGCAGGGACAGGAGCGCGCCGATTTTCTCCACGAGGTCAGCGGTGCGGAAGGGTTTCGGGAGAAAATCGTCGCACCCGGCGCGGCGGCCCTCGGCGGGATCGAAGGTGAGGACGGAGGCGGAGGTGAGGAGGATCTTCATTTTTCCGCCGCGAGGCAGCGCACGGAGACGGCGCGTGAGCTCCAGGCCGTCGAGACCTTCCATGCGAACATCGAGGATGGCGAGGTCGGGCCAGGCAAGGCCCGGGGAGTGGAGATGGGCGAGGGCGGCTTCGCCGGACGGGAACTCGGCGCAACTGAAACCGAGCGGGACGAGGAGATCGATCAGGAGGGAGCGGTTGACGGCATGGTCGTCGACGATGAGCACGTGGCGCGGCGGCCCCTGGAACCCCGCCAGGCGGACGCCGCGCGGCACGAGTGCGGGGGCGGCGGCGAGGACGGCGAACGGCGCGGTGAAGCCGAAGGTCGAGCCCCGGCCGGGTTCGCTGTCGAGGGCGAGGGAGCCCCCAAAGCGCTCGACCAAGGCGCGACTGATCGCGAGACCGAGACCGGCACCGGGGGCGTTGGGGCGGGAGCGTTCCGCCTGCTCGAAGGGATGGAAGAGGCGCGCCTGGTCGGCGGCGTCGATCCCCGGTCCGGTGTCGATCACGGAAAACTGGAGGAGCTGGCCGTTGGCCTGGGCGTGAAGGAGCGCGCCCTGGGACTCGGTGGGCGGGACCGGGGAGGGCCGGACGCGGAGCGTAACGGAGCCGGTGGCCGTGAACTTGACGGCGTTGCCGAGGAGGTTGTCGAGGACCTGGCGGAGTTTTTGGGCATCGCCTTCGACCCAGCCGGGAAGGTCGGGGGCGAGGTCGATCGCAAAGGTGAGGTGTTTCGCCGCGGCGGCGGGGGCGTGGGCGGCGGCGATGTCGCGGATGAGGTCGCCGAGGGCGAAGGGCGCGGGGCGCAGCTCGAGTTTGCCCGCCTCGATCTTCGCGAGGTCGAGCACGTCGTTGATCATGCGGAGCAGGTGCTCGCCGCTGTTCTGGACGATGCGGAGGCGTTCACGCTGGTCGGCCAGGAGACGACGGTCGTCCTGCAGCACCTGCGCGTAACCGATCACGCCATTGAGGGGGGTGCGCAGCTCATGACTCATGGCGGCGAGGAAGGCGCTCTTCGCGCGGCTCGCGGACTCGGCCTGGTCGCGGGCGGTGGCGAGGTCGCGGGTGCGCTCGGCGACGATGGCCTCGAGCGGGCGTTGCTCGCGCGCGGCCCGACCGAGCCGCCAACGGACGTAGCCGGCGACGCCGCCGAGCGCGGCGAGGGCGTAGAGAGCAAAGGCGCCCGCGCTGCGATACCACGGCGGGGCGACGGCGAACACGAAGCGCCCCGTCTCGCTCAGGCGACCGGTGAGGTCGCGGGCGCGAAATTCGAGGGTGAAGGGACCGCCGCTGAGATTGGTGAGGGCGAGCGTGGGGGACGGGGCGTCGGCCCAGCGGTCGTCGAAACCGACGAGCCGCGTCTGAAACGTGACCGGGGTGCCGTCGAGCTGGTCGGAGGAAAAATCGAAGACAATGGGCTCGGTCGAATAGTCGAAGCGCGGGCCCGGTGCGGCGAGCGGGTGGCGGCGGCCGTTGGCGAAGACCCGGCGCAGGGAGGGGCGCCACGGCGTGGCGGGCGCGGCGGCCAGGGCGTCGCCGTCGAAGCGGAGGATGGTGTTGGGCGATTTCGCCCAGAGCATCGTGCGCGTGGTGACGGCCGGATCGATCACGAGGAAACTCGGACCGAGGTTGCCGACGAGGCCCTGGATCGTGGCCGGGGCGTCGTGCCAGCGGGCGTGCGCGGGATCGGTGAAATCGAACCAGCCCACGCGGCGGTCGAACGGATTTTTGATAAAGCCGCCGCTGGCCCAGTGGCGGTTTTGGGCGTCGGTTGAGCCGACGTAGGCGTAGCGGTCGCGACCATCCTCGGCGAACGCGGGGTCGCGTTGGAAGCGGTGCGTGGCCTCGTCGAAACGCCACGTGCCATCGGCGGTGTGAAAACGCAGGCCGAGTGGCGTGCGAAACGGCGCGGTCCACGAGCGCGTGGGCGGGAGGCCTTCCTTTTCGCCGATGACGTCGATGCGCGGATTGGCCCAGCCGTCGGTGCCCGGATAGAACCGCCAGAAGCCGCGTCCGCGGGTGCCGAGGAGGATCGAGCCGTCGTCGAGATGGCGGACCACCTCGATGGGTCCGGTGTCCGTGGTTTCGTAGCGAACGGTGAACTTGGTGCCGTGGAGTTCGCCGATGATGCAGCGGCGTTCGGTGCCGATCACGACGCGTTCGGGAAATTTCTCGGGGGCGGAGACGAGGTAAAAATCTTCGTCGCGGGTGTAGAGCTTGCGAAACGTCCCGTCGGCGCCGAGTTGGTGGAGAGTGCCGAAGCTGGTAAAGAGCAGTCCGTCCACGTGAGAGGCGATGTCGGTCATCGCGCGCGGCGCGTCGGGCACGGGCACGAAATGCGCGGGTGCGCCGATGGCATAGTCGGCAGGGGCAAGGCGCTGGAGGCTGCTGAGCACCGAGGCGTAGAGCACGGGCCCCTGGCGCGCAAAGCCGCGGAGACTGCCGGGGCTGGGACCGTTGCGCTCGTCGAAGGTGGAGAGGGTCGGATCGATGGAGACACGGGCGAGACCGTTCATGCCGGCGACCCAGAGCCCGTGGCCGGAGTCCAGGGCAAGGCCGAAGGTGGTGTTGTCGCCGAGGCCGCGCGGGCGGTCGAGCTGGAGGTAGGACTGGCCGTCGGCCGAGACGAGGAGCAGGCCGTTCTGGCGGGTGTTGGCTGCGATGCGGCCGTCGGGCAG
>JAPLTR010000093.1 GCA_026398065.1 Verrucomicrobiota bacterium
CCCACCCGCTCCGCCCGACGCCGCGGCCGCCGCACCGCGGCCAAAGCCGTTGCCATTCCCATGCGAGTGGCCGTGGGCATGACCGACGGTACCGGCCGAGCTCCCATGGCCATTGCCACCGGAGTGGCCGTTGCCATGGACAAAACCTCCGGCCGACGCCGGGCTTCCGCCCGGCAGACTCGCGCGAGGCGGGTCGCCCGGCAGCGGGGAGATCTCGTCCGCGACCAATTCCTCGATCTCATGCATCCCGGCGACCGCGAGGGCGTGCGCGAGTTCGCGGTCCGTCGAAGACGAGCGAACGGTGAGGCCATCGGACGTCCATTCGATGACCGCGTACTCGTCCTTCTTCTCGATCCGGCGGTGTACAATAGCATCGCGATCAGTCAGTTCCAACTCCCTCACTTCGCTGTCACGATAAATCTGACGCCCCGCCTCCAGCTGCGACGCCGTGAAGGCTCCCGACCAATCGTTCTCAAGTTTGCCGAACCAGAATTCGAGGGAGTGAGGTGTGTAGACGCGCTTTGGGCCGTGGGACTGCATCCGCGTAAAAGGTGCGACCGTAGAAAGCGTCCGCCTCGGTGCAATCCCTAATTTGCAACTCGGGTGCGCCCCGAAAAGTTGCCCCAACCGTAACATGTTCGCCACGCGTTCGCCACACACGCCCGCCACAATACCCGCAGAAACGATCCAGACCTCATCCACGCCCTCACCTTCCTCTCCCACCGCGCCACCTCGTGAAACTCGCCCTCGTCACCGAAACTTTTCCTCCGGAGGTCAACGGCGTGGCGATGACGTTCGGGGTCATCGCCCGAGAACTGGGCCGCCGCGGACACACCGTGACCGTGTACCGCCCGCGCCGCCACGATCTGCCCGGCGCGACCAGCCACCCCGAGTTTACCGAAGTGCCGATGCCCGGCCTCCCGGTTCCCGGCTATCCCCTGCTCCGCTTCGGACTCCCCGCCGGCGGCACGCTCCGCCGGCGCTGGCAGGCCGACCGGCCCGACCTGGTGCACGTCGCCACGGAGGGACCGCTCGGCGCCTCGGCCATCAGCGCGGCGCGGGCACTCGGCATTCCGGTCACCTCGAGCTTTCACACCAATTTTCACGCCTACACCCGACACTACGGCTACGCGCAGTTCCACCGTTTCGTGCTCTGGTGGCTGCGGCGCGTGCACAACCGCACGGCCCGCACCTTCGTCCCCACCCCGTCGTTGTGCGCCGAGCTGGAGTCCCACGGCTTTCGCGATCTCGCCGTCCTCTCCCGCGGCGTGGACACCTGGCAGTTCCATCCCGCGCGCCGTTCCGGCGACCTCCGGCTGAAGTGGGATGCCGCCCCGGAAAATCCCGTCGTGCTGCACGTCGGCCGCATGGCCCCCGAGAAAAACTACCCGCTCCTCTTCGAGTGCTTCGCCGCGATGCGCGCCGCCAACCCCCGCTGCCGCTTCGTCCTCGCCGGCGACGGCCCGCTCAAGGCCCGGATGGTCCGCGAGCATCCCGAGTGCGTGTTCGCCGGCTTCTTCTCCCGCGAGGAGATCGGCCGCTACTACGCCTCCGCTGACATCTACATTCACGCCAGCCTGACCGAGACGTTTGGCAACGTGCTCACCGAGGCGATGTCGAGCGGCCTTGCCGTCGCCGGCTTCGACTACGCGGCGGCGCGGCAGTTCGTCCAGCACGGCTACAACGGCCTCGCCGTGCCCTCCGACCGTCCGGACATGCTGATTTCCGCCGCGACGCGCCTCGCCACCGATGCCCCGCTGCGCGCGCACCTCCGCGCCTCCGCCCGCGCCGCCGTCGAACCGCATTCATGGGAAACCGTGATCGCCGGTTTCGAATCCGATCTCGCGGGTGTCGTCGCCCGCGCCCAGCCCGCCGTCCTCGAACCCGCTGTCGCATGAACCCACCCCGCGTCCTCATTCTCACCGCGGGGTTTGGCGAAGGCCACAACGCCGCCGCCCGCGCCCTCGCCGCCGCCTGCGATGCCGCCCACGGCCCGGGCACCGCCCGCCTCGTCGATGCCTTCGCGCTGGCCTCGCCGCGCCTCAACGCGCTGGCCCGCCGCGCGTATATCGGGATGATCAACCGCACGCCCCGGCTCTGGAGCGGCTTCTACGCCTGGCTCGACCGGTCCGACGTGTTCCCTGGCGCCCTCCAATTCCTCCGTCGCGAAACGCGCCTCGTCGGCGAGATGATCGCGGCCGAGCGGCCCACCGTGCTCTGCAGCACATATCCGGTTTATGCCTTCATGCTGGCGCAGCTCGCCCGCGAGGGCCGCGTGCTGCCGCCGCACTTCAACATCGTCACCGACTCGATCAGCATCAACTCCCTCTGGTGGAAGTGCCCGTGCGAGGGCTGGTTCGTCCCCAACCCCGAGTCCGCCGAGGTCATCCGCCGCGCCGGCATCGCCGCCCCGCGGATCCACGACGCCGGGTTTCCGGTCACGCCGTTCTTCAGCGCACACGCCACCGAGTTCCGGCCGCCGGACCTCGCGGGCGGCGCCACGCCCCGCGTGCTCTACATCATCAACTCCGGCACCCGCCACGCCGTCGAGACCGCCACCGCCCTGCTGGCTGAAGGGGATTGGTCCGTCACCTGCGCCGTCGGCCGGGACGAAAATCTCCGCCGCCGGCTGGAGAAACTCACCGCCGGCCGGCCCCATCCCGCCACAATCCTCGGCTGGACCGACCAGATTCCCCGCCTGCTCATGACCCACCACGTGGTCGTGAGCAAAGCCGGTGGCGCCACCACCCAAGAGGCCATCGCCGCGCGCTGCCCGATGATCGTGAACCAGGTCGTCCCCGGCCAGGAGGAGGGCAACTACGAGCTGCTCCGCCGCCACGGGGTCGGCGCCCTCGCCGAGACGCCCGACGCCATCGTGCGCGAACTCCGCCGCGCCTTCGCCGACCGCGGCCAGGTCTGGAGCCAGTGGCGCACCGCCCTCTCGGGCCTCGCCCGGCCCGACGCCGCCCGCGCCATCGCCACCCACGTCCTGCGCCAAGCGTCGCCCTCCGTGCGCGGCGCCGCCGCGACGGGCGAAGCCGAACCGATCCCGCTCCCGCACCGTGCGGCCGCCACCGCATGAAGACCCGTTTCATTGTCAACCCGACCTCCGGCCGCAACCGCCGCCGCCCCACGCTTTCCGCCGACATCCGCGCGTTCATCTCCTCCCGCCTCCTCGATGCCGAGGTCGTGACAACCGAGGGCCCGGGGCACGCCACGGTGCTCGCCCGCGAAGCCGCGCTCACCGGCTGCACGCAGGTCGTGGCCGTGGGCGGCGACGGCACGATGAACGAGGTCGCCCAGGGCGTGCTCCGCACCCCCGCCGCCCTCGCGCTCGTCCCCTGCGGCTCCGGCAACGGCCTCGCCCTCCATCTCCGCCTCCCCACCGCCCTGCGCGACGCCCTCGACTTGGTCGCCGGCTCCGCCTCGCGGGTGGCGGCCGTGGATACGGGCACCGCCAACGGCCACCCGTTCTTCAACGCCATGGGCCTCGGCCTCGACGCCGACATCAGCCGCCGGTTCAACACCCTCACCCGCCGCGGCCTGCCCGCCTACG
>JAPLTR010000308.1 GCA_026398065.1 Verrucomicrobiota bacterium
CCGTCCCAGCTGGTGCGCGACGATGTGTTCTTCATGAGCCTCGCCTATAATCAGGCCATCGACGCGTGGCGACAGGACGAAGTGCCCATCGGCGCGGTCATCGAGTTTGGCGGGGAGATCGTCGGCTCGGCCCACAATACGGTCGAGTCCGCCAACGATCCCACCGCGCACGCCGAGATGCTCGCGATCACGCAGGCCGCCGCCAAGCTCGGTGACTGGCGGCTCGCCGGCGCGACCGTTTACGTGACCAAGGAGCCTTGTCCCATGTGCTCCGGCGCGATGCTGATGTCCCGGGTGAAACGCGTCTGCTACGCCGTCCCCGACCCGAAGATGGGCTGCCTGGGCGGTGCGACCAACCTCAACGATCTCCCCCGCGTCAACCACCACGTCGAGCTCACGGCGGGCGGGGTATTGGAGAGCGAGTGCCGCGAGCTGTTGCAGGCGTTTTTCAAGCTCAAGCGCGACGCGGAGTAGGGCAAAGACCCACCGGGGTAAGTCGCAGCGGGAAGTTGACGCATCGGCGCCGCGGTGCATTGGTTTACCTCCGCATCCGCGTTTCCGTTTAACCCGATTACCCAACCACTCCCATGCCCTTCGAACTCCCGAAACTGCCCTACGCCTTCGACGCCCTCGCTCCCTACATCGACGCGAAGACGATGGAAATCCATCACGGCAAGCACCACCAGGCCTACATCACCAACGCCAACAATCTCCTCAAGGACCATCCGGCCCTCGCCGCGCTGGACGTCAACACCCTGATTGCCGATCTCAGCAAGGTGCCGGAGGCCATCCGCGCCGGTGTCCGCAACAACGCGGGCGGCCATGCCAACCACTCGTTTTTCTGGACCGTCCTCGCTCCGCACAATCAGGACGCCCCGTCGGGCGCCCTCGCCGCCGCGATCGACGCCCAGCTGGGCGGTTTCGCCAAGTTCAAGGAAGACTTCGCCAAGGCCGGCGCCACGCGCTTCGGCTCCGGCTGGGCCTGGCTCTACGTCACCCCGGACAAGAAGCTCGCGGTCGGCTCGACCGCGAATCAGGACAGCCCGCTGATGGGCAAGGCCGTCGCCGGCATCGAGGGCAAGCCCGTCCTCGGCCTCGACGTCTGGGAGCACGCCTACTATCTCAACTACCAGAACCGCCGGCCCGACTACATCACGGCCTTCTGGAGCATCGTGAACTGGAAGGCCGTCGAGGCCAACTACGCCGCCGCGATCAAGTGAGTCGCTGAATCCTCCCTAAAATTAAAGCCGCCCCGAAATGGGGCGGCTTTTTTGTGGGCAGAATGAACGCCGGCCTTACTGCGCGAGCACGCTCGCCTGGGCCACGGGGCCGAGGTTGGTCGCCGAGATGCGTTTGCTGAGGCCGGTCTCCGTATCGAGGATACTGAGGACGCTGGAATTGCGGTCGCGCGCCGTGTAAACGAGGTGGCGCCCGTCGGGGAGCCAACTCGGCTCGATCCCGTCAAACTCGGCCTTGGAGACCACCTCCGCCTTGCCTTTGTCGAAATCGTAGATGGCGATCTGGTAGCGCCGGTCGGCGGTGCGCACGGTGATCGCGATCTTCTTCGGATTGGCCCGGCTCCAGTCCGGCTCGGCGCAATAGCTGAAGCCCGTGGCAAGCCGAGTCATTCCGGCACCTGACGGCGACATCACGTAGAGCTGCGGGCCCGGTTCCGACGTGAACACGATGCGGCTGCCGTCCGGGGACCAGCACGGCGAGGACTTCACCTGGTCCGAGCGGGTCTTGCGCGACACCTGCGAGCCCTGGGCATTGGCGACATAGATCTCCGGGGTGCCCTCGCCGCTCAGCACCATCGCGACCTGCTGCCAGTTCGGGCTGAAGCGCGCGGCCTGGTTGGTGCCTTGGAATTTAGCAAACACCGTGTGCCGGCCGCTCGCGACATCGAGCAGGAAGATGTCCGCCGAATTCGATTTGTAGAAGCTGGTGTAGATGATCTTCGAACCGTCTGGGGCGGCCCAACGGGGCATGAGCGAAAGCGCATTGTTGTGCGAGAGCTGCTTCGCCTCGCCGAAAAACAGATCGGACACGCAGACCTCCTTCACGCGGCCCTGATCGCGGATGAACGTGATCTTGGAAGCGAAGAAGCCTTTCAGGCCCAGCCCGTTGGTTTTCTCGACGGCGACGTCGGCGGCGCGGAGGAGGGCGTTGCGCGCACTGGTGCCGGAGACAGTCTCGGAATGAATCACCGTAGCCGAACCGCCGCCGGCCTTGGGTGCAGCCGCCGGAGCCTTGCCGGATTTCTTGTTGGTCGCCTCGATTTCGACGGCGTAACCCCGGACCTTCGAGACATCGACACGGACCTGCGTCTGGCCCACCGCGGTAAACGCGATGTCAAACGCCTGTCCGCTCGCCACGAGCTTGTAGCGGCCGTGCGCCGCGAAGGCCCGGAGGGCGAGGTCGTTCAGCTCGGCCGTGTTGGCGGAGACGCGGACCGGCACCGTGTTCTTGTCGACGCCGATCACGACGTCGCCGAGGCTGCTGCGCTGGGCGGAGAGCGGCGCGGCGAGGAAGGCGAGCAGCGCGATTAGAAGGGAAAGTGATTTCATGGAGAAAAATGGGGCGCAAATGAATCGGCGCCTCCGCATTTCTATTTGCGCGGCACCGCCGCATAACAACTCTTATTTACTCACAATCCCGAACAATCCCAAAACCGTGACTTCCGACGAAATCAAAGAGCATCTCAAACAGGTCAAATACCCCGGCTTCAGCCGCGACATCGTGTCGTTCGGGCTGGTGCGCTCCGCCGGGGTGTTCGACGGCGTGGCCAAGGTCTCGCTCTCGCTCACCACGAGCGACCCGAAGGTTCCGCTCCACCTCAAGACCGAGGTCGAAAAATGCCTGCGGGTCATTCCCGGAGTGAAGGAGATCCTCGTTGAAGTCTCGGTGGCCCCGGCCAAAGCCCCCGCTGCCGCAGGCGCCCCCGCCGGAGGCAACCTCGGCGGCAACAGCGCCGCCCCCAAGACCATCCGCCATGCCGTCGCGATCGCGTCGGGCAAAGGCGGCGTCGGCAAGAGCACGTTTTCCGTCAACCTCGCCGCCGCCCTGGCGCAGCTCCTCACCGCTCAAGGCCGCCCCGGCCGCGTGGGCCTGATGGACTGCGACATCTACGGACCAAGCGTCCCTCTGATGATGGGCATCCAAGGGCGCCCGGAGGTAGACGGCGACTCGCTCGTGCCGCTCGAACGCCACGGGGTGAAGGTGATGAGCATGGGCTTCCTCGTGGACGACAACACTCCCGTGGTGTGGCGCGGCCCGATGATCATGAAGACGATTCAGCAGTTCGTCCAAAACGTCCGCTGGGGCGAGCTCGACATTCTGCTCGTCGACCTCCCGCCCGGCACCGGCGATGCGCAGCTCTCGCTTGTGCAGACGCTCCCGCTCGACGGCGCGATCATTGTCACGACCCCGCAGCCCGCGGCGACCAATGTCGCGCGCAAAGGCGGCCTGATGTTTCAGAAGGTCAACGTCCCGATCCTCGGCGTCGCGGAGAACATGAGTTTCTTCGTCGATCCGGCGGGCAACAGGCATGCGCTCTTCGGGGCGGGCGGCGGCATTCTCACCGCCGAAAAGCTGGGCACCATTTTGCTCGGTCAGGTTCCGTTGATTCCGGAGATCCGCGAGGGCGGCGACTCGGGCACTCCGATCGTCGTCAGCCAGCCGCAGAGCGTCGCGGGCCACACCTTCCGCGACATCGCCGGCGCGCTGTTGACCACCCTCGCCAAACCCGCGACGCCGCGGATGTAACAATCGGGAAACATTGCGGGCATTGACACGCTGCGTCCGCTCGCTCTCATTTCGTCCGCGTCACGCTGCATGACTTCTCCCGTTCAAGAACCCTCGTCCTCCCGCGAGTTCGTCAAACAGTCCAGCCTCTATCAGGAGTTCCTGGCTGAGCGGGAAGAGATTCTGAAGCACAAGTGGCTGGAGTCCGAGCGACTCGGCTACGACATCGGTTTCGAGCGGGCGCTCCTCGACTGGATCCGCAAGCACCGCGAAGGCTGGCGCGCCGCGCGCCGCCAGCAGGCCCCGGCTCCCGGTTCGGCGACGCCCTTCGCCACCGCGACCGAGAAGAAACCGAACTGAGCGCATTGGCGCCGTTGGGAGAAGGCCGGATTGTGCCCGGTTGGCCAACTTGTCTACCGTGCGCCTGTTGGACGCTGGATCGACAGGAACCCGCCGAAACTGGAAAAAGAAAAAGCCGGGCTTAAAAGCCCGGCCTTGAAAGGGATGAGACGCCCGAGGGCGCCGCGGAGACTTACTTGATCTCCTTGTGGAGGGTATGGCGCTTGAGATGAGGATTGTACTTCTTCTTCTCAATGCGCTCGGTCACGGTCTTCTTGTTACGGAACGTGAGGTAACGGGAGACGGGTTTGCCCTCTTTTTTGGCTTCTGTGCACTCCAAGGTGACGAGTTCTTGCATGGTGATAAATGGTTGAAAGGTGAGGAGGAAAGCCCGCAACCGGGCCGGTGCAACCTCAAACTTCGAAACGTTTGCGGCCCGGCGCGAAACCCGTCGTCTTCGTCAGCGCCGCTTTTCGGTCAACGGCAGCATCACACCCCTACGGAAGAGCGTCACCTGGCTGGTGCTCGACGAGACCACGATCGCAATGCAATTGGCCGCCACGCTGATCGCCGCCGCCGCCGCATGCCGGCTCCCGAGCCCACTCGGCAGAGGATGGTCGCTGTCAGTGGCTTGGATGAGACTGCCGGCCGACTCCACCACCCCATCACCCCTTATGATGAAGGCGCCGTCGATCGAGGAAAACTCCTTCACCGTCTCATCCATGAACGGGTTGAGGATGTTTCGCTCCTCCTCCTTGTACCCAAAGAAAGGATTAAGCACGAGCGGCTTGACGAAGGTGGCGACCTTCTCGTTGTCGCCCACCACGAACAGGCAGCCGACCGGCCGGCCCTCGCGTCCCTCGACCGCAAGTTCGGTGGCTACCGCGATTACCCGCTCCAAGACCTCGGGCTTCACATCCTCGGGCAACAGATCGGAAGTCTGGCCGGTGAGGAGGGTCTGAAATTCGCGCTCGATATCCACGACGACCAAGGTGTCGAACTGGTTGCTGCCGGTCATGCCGTCGAGACAGCAGATACGGTCCGTGAACTTGATCACTCCACGGGTAAGCGCGACGAGAATCGCACTGCGGAGCTGGGCCATGCGCTGGTTCGAAAAAGAGCGTACTTGGATCGTCTCGGCAAAGGCACGCTCGTCCTCGCCGGGCTCGATCGGATTCCGCGTGACCAAAATGGTCTTCAGTTTCGACTCGATTGCTCCGCGCTCGATGCCACCGACAAAGGTGTCGCCAAAGACCATGATCGCCCCGCAGCCCGCCCCCTTTGCGACGCGCTCGGCTTCGCGGAACATCAGGCGGTTGACGCGATTCTGCTGCGCCTGCACCGGGCGGATGCCCCCAAAACCACCCACCAACTGCTCGTGTAACGCCTCTAGGTCGGTCGCATTGACAAGCCGGTCGACCAATTCCTTTTCCTTCACCTGCCGAGCGATCGACGCGAGGACCTGCAGGTAGTCGCGGGCATTCTCGCCTGCAATCAGCATCACGATCAGATGCACGCGCTCGTCCGCCACGGCACCGTCGTGGCGGATGCCCACCCGGCTGCGCCCGATGGCGAGAATGTAGCGCCGGGTCATCTTCACGCGCACGTGCGGCAAAGCCACACCGAGACCCAGATAGGTCGTCATCGTGCTCTCCCGGGCGAGCAGGCCCTTGAGCAAAGCCTCGGGCTTCAGGTCGGAAAAACTTTCGACGCAGACCGCCAGCAATTCCTGTAAGGCGCCCTCGAGGTCATGACTCCGCAGGTCGATGATGCGACTGCGGGCAATGATCTTGTCGAGCCGCATGGTTTTGGACGATAGGGGTCAGCGGCAGTGCCTGGTTTTGCCCGGGGTGAGGCGGAGCATCACTTCTCCCAGTTCAGCGCACCCTTTTTCACCTCGTAGACCAAACCGAGGACCAGGACGCCAATGAAAAACAGCACCGGACCAAGGATCGCGATGTGGTTGGCAAGAAATTCGCGGTAAATAAACGTCCAAGGGACCAAAATCACGATCTCAAGATCGAACAGCATGAACAGCAGCGCCGTCACATAGAACTTAACCGAGAAACGCGTATGCACCATGCCGTCGTCGGCGATGCCACACTCGTAGGCGGAATCCTTGATCTTCGAGTGCTTCGCCCGCTGGCCAAAGAAGTGGCTGGCACCGATCACGAAGCCGGTGATGCCCGCGGCCAGCAGGGCTTGGATCAGAAAGGGAAAATAAGCGGCGGAAGTCATGCGTTTGGGCGATTACGAATTGGGCGTAGCACCTCGCGGGCCGCAAGCGGGAATTTCCGCCAGTTGCACCCCGCAACCAGCCCCGCCCTGCCCGGTCGGTTCACTCCACCGGCACGATCTTTACGCTCTTCGTCTTGGTCGAGCCCACCCCGAGCGACTCGGCAAACTCCAGCGTGCGGATCTCGTCCGAAATATCGATGAACCCGCCCTTTTTGCGCAAGGCGTTCATGCGGTCACGCACCAGCGAGTCCAAGATCACCGGATCGGTGCTCAGCCACAGGAGGGGCTCGGTGTTCGAGTAGAGGGAATTGAAGAACGGCCCGCCGATAAACTGGTAGTGCTCAAGGCTGACGATGGTGAACATCCAAGTCTGGCGCAACTCAGGGATTGCGCTCATCTCGGCGACAGCCGCCGGAGCGTTGGCCGGCGAGCGAAAGAAGCGCGCGGTATTGGATGCGTTCCACAGCGTGGCATTCACCAGCGCGCCGTTGACACCCAGCGTCGGGTGATCGGTGTAGACCGGCAGGTTGATCCAGAAGTCGGCGTCAAGGAAGAGCGGGGTGGCGAGGAAGCTCTTGCGGTCCTCATCCTTGGTCGAGGTGTTCGAAACGCCCTCGGTCTGCTTTTCCGCAAAAATAGGGTCAAACCGCTGAGGGAGCGGAGAATCGTAGAACCAAACCGGATCGTAGAACCGCCCCGATTCCAGCACATAGACCGGGTTGCCGTTGAAGGGTGTGGTACCCGAGACGAGGGACGGCAGGTAGCCCGTCATGCGCAGGCGCAGGGCGTTGAGGCCGACGAGGAAAATATCCTTGTTCTCGAAGCCTCGCCGCACGAGAGCTGCGATTACCGCTTTCACGAGCGGCACCGGAGTCGCCATGCCCGGACCAGAGTCGGCATAGACCTTCAGGCCCGCTTTCTTCTTCGCCCCAGGGACCAGTTTCTTGCCGGAAACCTTCTCGAAATTCGCGATCAGGGCCTCGACCTGCTTGTCATAGGTGGACTCGTCAAATTTGGGCATGCTGGCCTGCCACACCGGCTCCTGAGAGGGGGCTTTTGACGCAGCGGCAGGGGTGGCCGCACGCAATGCAGTGGCCGCGACCAAAAAGGCCGCGAAGAAGAGCGGGAGAGCAGGAAAGCGCATATGGTGTGAGTCGCCTCCGGAGGGGTGAAGTTTCCTCGGATGGCACGAATCTTTATGAAAGGCCGGCGAACTTGACAGCCGGGTGGGTCAGTTGAAAGTGCATTCTTTTCGGAGCGCGCCGCGTCTAACTATGGAGGGGTTCGATCCTCCGCTCCGCCTTTCACGCTTAATGCCCGTCATCAAACCCACCTGCGTCCGCGACCTCAAGCTGCGCGTCAACCTCGCCGACGTTGTCTCGCGCATGGTCACGCTCCGCAAGGCCGGCGGTGCACGGTTGAAGGGTCTGTGTCCGTTTCACAACGAAAAGACGCCGTCCTTCAACGTCGATCCGGACAAGGGGTATTACCATTGCTTCGGCTGCGGCAAGAGCGGCGACATCATCTCGTTCGTCCGTGAAACCGAGCAGCTCAATTTTTCCGAAGCCGTCGAGGCCCTCGGCAAACGCTTCGGCATCCCCATTGAATACGAAGAGGGTTCCGGCGGCCCCAGCAATGCGGACCGCACGCTGCGGCAGGAGGTTTTCGACCTGCACGACGTCGCCGCGGAGCATTTTTATCAGGCCTTCAAGGCCAAGGACCCGACGGGCGAGGCCATGCGCGCCCTCTGGACGGAAAAGCGCCGTTTCGCCCCCGAACTGGCTGACGAATTCAAGATCGGCGCCGCCGACGCCACCGGGAGCGGGCTCGGCGCAGCGATGATGCGGCGAAAATTCTCTGAAGAAGCGCTGCGCCGCTGCGGGCTGTTCTTTATCTACGACGACGCCCAGATCACCCTCCAGTCGCTCCGTCCGCGCTTTCGCGGCCGTCTGATGATCCCGATTCGGGACCACCAGGGACGTGTCTGCGCCTTCACGGCCCGCCAGACTGACCTCACTCCCGAGGACGATCCGGCGAAAGATGCCAAGTACGTGAACTCCCCGGAAACTCCGATTTTCACCAAGGGAAATCTCCTCTTCAACCTCGACCGGGCGCGCACCGCCGTGGGGGAAGGCAAGCCCTTCGTCATGGTCGAAGGGCAGCTCGACGCCCTGCGCTGCTGGTCGGTTGGCCTCAAGACCGCCATCGCCCCCCAGGGCACCTCGATCACCGAGAGCCAGCTTGTCCTGCTGCGGCGCTACCACACGAAGGTCGAGTGCTTCTTCGACAGCGATAGTGCGGGCCAGAAGGCTGCGCTGCGCTTCCTGCCAATGGCCCTCAAGGCCGGCCTTGAGCTGCGTTTTCTCACACTGGCCGGGGACGGAAAGGTCGATCCCGACCTGCTGTTTTTGGAGCGCGGCATCGCCGCCTACGACGAGGTCCGGGCCGGGGCCAAGAGCGCGATGCAGTTTGCCTGCCGCGCCACCCTCCCCGATCCGATGACCGCGTCGGCCGAGCTGAAATCCCGCGCCGCCCAGACTGTCTTCGAGATCATCGCCAACGCCGAAAGCGAAGTGACGCGCTCCGAATTCATCAATGAAACCGCCTCGCACCTCCGCCTGCCCATCGCCGCCGCCCAAAAGGATTTTCAAGCCTTCATGCAGCGCCAGAGCCGTCAGGCCGCCGCCCGCCCCACAGCCGCCGCCCCCGACCCCGCCCCTGCGGCTCCCCAAACCGCCCACACCCCCGAACGCGATCTTTTGCTCCTTTGCCTGCATTTTGAAACCATCGGTAAGCCCCTGAGCGTCTCTCTCCCTCATGACTGGATCGACCTCAGCCACCCTGCCGGAGCCCTCCTTAACCGCTTCCTGGGCGAATTTGAGCACGATCTTTGGCCCGGCAAGGATCACCTCGATAACCTGCTCGAGACCGACGCCGAGCGCGCCATGGTCGCATCCCTCCTCTTCGAAACCCCCGGGTTTGAGGATCCAATCAAGGTCGCCCACGAGGGGTTACGCCTGCTGCGGGGCCGGGCGCTGGAACCCCGCCTCCGGCAAATAGAACTTGCCTTGGCCAACCCCCATGCGGACATTGAATCTGACCCAATTTCTCTCTTGAAAGAACGTTCTGAACTGCACCGCCTGCTCCGCCAACCGATCGTGTTGGCGGCTTCCGCCTGATTTTCTTCGTCCGCTCTGTCCTTCTCTCCATCCATGCCGCGCAAAGCCAAGTCCGCATCAGTCGATTCCGCCCAGTCCGAAGCCGTTGAGGCCGTCCTCGCCAAAAACCCGTCCACCGGTGCCGAAGGAGCCTTGCCCGGCGCCGACATCCCGGCCGGCGGAATCAACGACAAGATCCGTCACCTCATCCGGCTCTCCAAGGAGCAGGGCTATCTCACGTTCGATGACATCAACGAGGCGCTCCCCGAGTCCGTCGAAAATCAGGAGGAAATCGACAACGTCCTCTCGATTCTTCAGAATCTCGAAATCGAAATTCTCGAGCCCGATCAGGTCGAGGATTACAAGGCGCGTCAGGAAGAGGCCGAAGAAGAGGAGAGCCGCACC
>JAPLTR010000016.1 GCA_026398065.1 Verrucomicrobiota bacterium
TTGATCGTGGTGCCCCGTTTCTGCGAGGTCATGCACCAGCGCATCGAGGCCGGACTGGCGCGGAAAGGCGCGCTCGCCCGAAAACTGTTTGCCGTGACGGATCGTATCGGTCGCAACGCGGTGCGGGGCGAACGCGCGTCCTTGGGCTCGCGCCTCTGGTCGGCCACGCTCGGGCGCCTGGTGCGGAAGCAGTTGGCGGCGCACTTCGGTGGCGCGCTCAAGGTGATGCTCTCCGCCGGGGCGCCCTTGCGGGCGGACACCTCCGAGTTCTTCAACGGCGTCGGGCTGGCATTGCACGAAGCCTATGGTCAGACCGAGACCGCGCCCGGCATCACGATGCAGGTGGCGGGCGCCATCCGTCCCGGCAATGTCGGCCCGCCCATGTATGGCGTGAAGCTCCGTCTCGCCGACGACGGCGAGGTGCTCGTGCAGGGGCCCAACGTGATGCGCGGCTACTGGCGCGAGCCGGGGGTGACCGCCACGGCGCTGGCTGGCGGCTGGCTGCACACGGGGGATATCGGCCGGTTCGAGCCGGACGGAGCACTGGTGATCGTCGACCGGAAGAAGGATTTTCTGAAAACCGCGGGCGCCGACATGATCGCCCCCCAGCCGATCGAGCTCCTGCTGACCGGTCAGCCCGAGATCGCGCAGGCGATGCTGTGTGGCGACGGCTGGCCGCATCTGGCCGCCCTGATTGTCCCGGCCCCAGCCTCGCGGGAGGCCCTGACGGCGGGCACGCGGAGCCTGGCCGAATTGGAGAAACGCAGCCACGCCGCGGTCGACCGGGTCAATGCGAAGCTTTCGGCCAAATTGCGCGTGCGCCGCCTCGCGGTGCTGCAGGAGCCGTTCACGGTCGAGAACGGCCTGATGACCGGCACGTTGAAGGTGCGTCGACGCATTGTTTTGGAGCGTTACGCGGCAGTGATTACCACCTTGCGCGATCCGGCGTGAACCGCACGCTCTGGGCGCATTCATGCCTTCGACGGAGTACGAGCTATTTTCGGGCCTGCCCACTGCGGTTTCGACCGCTTTGGTGGGACGGTTGAGCTCGAAGGTATTTCAGCCCGGGGAGGTTTTGATCCGGGAAAACCAGCCCAATAGCCGGATCTATCTGATTGAAGAGGGCGAGATTAGGGTTTGGAAGGGAGATCCCAAGTCCATGTCGGGCGTGTGTGTCGCGGCCCTCGGGAGAGGCCATTGTTTCGGGGAAATGTCTGCCATCAGCTCCTCGCTCGCGTCTGCGACCGTGATCGCGGAAACGCGGGCCGTGGTGCGCGAACTGGTCATGGCCGACCTGCCGCCTGAGGGCGGCGTGCGGGAAACCGTGATCCTGAATCTGGCGCGGACCCTGGTCAACCGCCTGTCCGGCGCCAACACTGCGATCCAAACCAAGCACACGGAACAGCAGAAGTCGCTGCGGCTGCTGATCTCCGCCTCGGCCTTCCTGACACGTGTCCTGATCGCGCTGTCGTTCTACATGTTTGCGCTGCCGGTCGTGAAAACGGTCCGGCCCTCGCTGCCGTCGGACATTGTGATCTCGTCGTTCTTTGTCGTGATGTTCTTCTGGGTCGCGTGGACGTTCATGCGGCAGAGTCAGCTGGAGCTGGCGGATTTTGGGATGAGCCTGAAGGGCTGGCCGCGCCAGCTCGGTCGGTCCCTGATGTGGAGCGCTCCGATCCTGGTGATTTTCTTCGTGGCGAAGTGCTGGCTGGTCTGGGCTTTTCCGGGGCATTTTCAGCTCTTTGAGCCGATGCGGCTGTTGAACGCGGCGGGGGAATCCAGCTATCCGCATTGGTTCTTTTTCACGCTGGTGTACGTGTCGCTGTGTTTCGCCCAGGAGTTCATCCGCTGCGCCGTGCAAGGCTCCCTGGCCTTGTTTTATGCCGCGACCGGCAGCCAGGCGCGCTGGCGGGCGATTTTTGTGGCCAACGTGGTGTTCGCTTCGCTGCACGTTCATCTTGGTAACACGTTCGCCCTGGCTGCATTTATACCAGGCCTATTCTGGGGCTGGCTTTACGCGCGGGAACACTCTTACCTCTCCGCCGCGTTTTCACATGGCATCACCGGCCTGTGGATCGTCTGTATTGTCGGTGTGCCATCCTGATCTGTTGCCGATGCGGGCAGCGGTCGCGTCACCTCGTCCGTACGGCCAAATTTTTCGCTCATCACCTTGCAAACTTCTTTCAACTCCAGCGTCGAATCGTCCTCTCCGCCCCTTGCGGCTATTGTTAATTCCCTCTCCATCAACGAGGTTGTGAGGGACTTCCGCCATGCGGCGGTGGTGCTACACGATCCGGCGGCCGGCACGATATCGGCGTCCCTGGACGGGCAGGTGCCGGCGGGCTGCGAGGTCGCGGGCACGCTGCCCCCGCTTTACCCCGAATGGTTCGGCGGGCGCGGATTCAACGAGACTCACGGCACACGCTTCGCCTACGTGGTGGGCGAGATGGCGCGGGGCATCGCCTCCACCCGGCTGGTGATCGAGTCCGGGCGGGCCGGCCTCATCGGATTCTTTGGCGCGGGCGGCCTCACGCTCGCCAAGGTCGAGGCGGCGTTGGAGGAAATCGCCCGCGAGCTCGGCCCGGACCTGCCCTGGGGCTGCAACCTGATCCACTCGCCCAGCGAGCCCGACACCGAGGCGGCCTTGGTGGAGCTGCTGCTGCGCCGCGGCGTGCGCCGCGTGTGCGTCTCGGCGTTCATGGCGCTGCAGCCGACGGTCGTGCGCTATGCGTTCACCGGCCTGCATCGGGGCGCCGACGGCGC
>JAPLTR010000096.1 GCA_026398065.1 Verrucomicrobiota bacterium
GAGGTATTTCAGGGCAAGGATGCAAAGGGCACGGTGCGTATGTCCGGCGTGCTGAATGACGGAGTGATCGAAGGCACGGGCCTGCTGCCCGATGGGGCCGGACTGCGCTGGAGTGCGACCCGGACCGCAGTCGCGGAAAAACCGGCTGCGCCGGAGAAAAAGCCCGAGGACAAACTGCTCGCGACCTCCGACGCCTATCCGGCAGGAGCCTACGGGCGCAAGGGCCGGCCCGCCCAGCCGGAGTGGGTGCTCGTGAAGAACGCGACCGTGTGGACCAGTGGTCCGGCGGGCCGCATCGCGGGCGGGGACGTGCTCGTGCACGCAGGACGGATTGAGCAGGTCGGCCAGGGGCTGGTGGCTCCGGCCGGCGCGACGGAAATCGACGGCACGGGCAAGCATGTCACCGCGGGGTTGATCGACTGCCACTCGCACACGGCGATCTCGCGCGGGGTCAACGAGGGCACGAGCGCGGTGACCGTGGAGGTGCGCATTGGCGACGTGCTCGACGCGACGGACATCAGTCTCTACCGCCAGCTCGCGGGTGGTCTGACGACGGCGAATGTGCTGCACGGTTCGGCGAATCCGATGGGCGGGCAGAACCAGGTGATCAAGCTGCGCTGGGGCGGCCTGCCGGAGGACCTGAAGTTTGCGGGCGCGAAACCCGGCGTGAAATTCGCCCTCGGCGAAAATGTGAAGCGCTCCAATTTTCAACCGCTGGCCGGGGCGGCGGCGCGCTATCCCGCGACCCGCATGGGCGTCGAGCAGATCATGGCCGACACGTTTGCGCAGGCGCGCGACTACGACCGGGACTGGCAGGAGTGGAAGGCCGGTAAATCCACGCTGCCGCCGCGCCGCAACCTCCGGCTTGAGTCCGCGCTGGAGATCCTCAAGGGCGAGCGGGTTGTCCACATCCACTCCTACCGCCAGGACGAGGTGCTGATGTTCATCCGGCTGGCGCAGCGGGAAAAGATCACGGTCGCGACGTTCCAGCACATCCTCGAAGGCTACAAGGTCGCCGACGAAATCGCGAAGCTCGGGGCGGGCGGCTCCTGTTTCAGCGACTGGTGGGCCTACAAATTTGAAGTCGTGGACGCCATTCCCTACGATGGGGCGATGATGCGCGCGGCGGGGGTGGTCGTGTCATTCAACTCCGACGATGCGGAACTCGCGCGCCGCATGAACACCGAGGCGGCGAAGGCCGTGAAATACGGTGGCGTACCCGAGGACGAGGCCCTGAAATTCGTGACGCTCAATGCCGCGAAGCAGCTCCGCATCGACGATCGGGTCGGATCGCTGGAGGCGGGCAAGGACGCCGACTTCGTTATTTGGAGCGCGAGCCCGCTTTCGACCTATGCGCGCGCCGAGCAGACGTGGATCGATGGCCGGCGCTATTTTTCGCTGGAAGACGACGCCGCGGCGCGGGTGGCGGCGACGGCGGAGCGCGAGGCGCTGGTGCAAAAAGCGCTGGTGGAACGCATGAAGGCGCTCGGCGCGGGCGGCGGAGCCGCGGCGGCGGGCGGTGCGCGGAGGACGGATGCCGCGCCGACGCCGGATTTGGTCCGGACGCTGATGCTGATGGAGGAACGCGCGGCCCGGGAGTACCGGTCCCTTTACCACAACGGCCAGGAGGCCAACAACTGTTCGACCAATGCGCTCCAGTAAATTCTCCGCCCTCCTTGCGCTGCTGCTGTCGGCGGCGGCCGTCCGCGGTTCGGACAACGTGCCGGCAGTCCGTCCGGCGAAGCCGGTGCTCCTCCGCGGCGCGACCGTTCACACGGTGAGCGGGGCCGATCTGCCCGCGACCGACGTGCTGTTGAGCGACGGGAAGATCTCTGCGCTGGGCTCCAGGCTCACGGCCCCGGCGGGTGCGTCGGTCGTGGAGGTCTTCGGCAAGCACGTCTATCCGGGGCTGGTATCGGCCTACACCGGCATGGG
>JAPLTR010000012.1 GCA_026398065.1 Verrucomicrobiota bacterium
TGGTCGGGGTCCAGGCCGTGCTCCAGATGCCATTGGAAAGGACCGGGGCGGTCAGAGCGATCCCGTTGGCAAAGACCTCGACGCGGGAGATGGTGCCGTCGCTGTCGGCCGCGGTCACGTTAATCGTGGTCACGGACCCGGAGGTGGCAAACGCACCGTCGGCGGGAGTGAGCACACGGACGGTGGGCGCCGCTCCGATGGCGGCGACAAACGAGACGTTGACCGGGGCCGAGGTGGTGGTCAGGCCGCTGTTGTCGGTGACGATGGCGGTGAACTGGTGCGGACCGACGTCGCCCGCGGCGACGTAGTTGAGGGTGTAGGGAGCGACGCCATCGGTGCCGAGGAGGACGCCGTCGAGGTAGAAATCGACGCGGGCGACCACCCCGTCGTCCGCCGTGGTGGCGACGAGCATGCGGGACGAACCGACCGGGACGATCAGGCTGCTGCCACCGCCGACGGCCGCGAGCGTGATGGTGGGGGTGCCGGCGGCATTGACGACGATGGGCACAGGAACGGACGTGGCCGTGACGCCATTGGAGTCCGTGGCGCGCGCGGTAACGTTCGGCGCACCGGCGGCGGAAGGCGTCCACGAGATGCTATACGGTGACGTCGTGTCGGTGCCGATCAACGTGCCATCCGCAAAGAAATCGACCCGCGTGATGCTGCCGCTGGAGCCCGGGGCGGCGGTCGCAGACACAGTCACCGGGGAGCCGACGAGGGAGGAGGTGCCGGAGATTGGGGCGGTCAGCGAGACGCTGGGGAGCGCGATCGCGCTGACCGTGACGCTCACCGCGGCGGAGTTGGCGGTGAGTCCGTTGCTGTCGGTCACCACTGCGGTGATCGCATGGAGACCGGCCGGCGCGGCGGTCCACGTGATGGCGTAGGGCGCCGAAGTATCGACCCCGATCTGGTTGCCATCGAGAAAGAATGCCACGCCGGCGACCGTCGCGGGCGACGTGGCGCTGGCGGAGGCGGTGATGGTGACGGAGGTGTTGCCGACGAGAGTGCCGGCGGAGGGCGAGGTGATCGACACGGCCAGCCCGGAGGCGGCGACCGTGACGCTCACTGCGCTCGAGGTGACCGCTGCTCCATTTGAATCAGTGGCTTTCGCGGTCAGAGAAACCGTGGCCGCCGCCGTCGGCGTCCAAGTAACGGAATTCGATGAACCCGACGCCGGGCCGACCACTGTGCCCACAAGCGTGGTTCCGGCAAAGAATTCCACCTTGGCAAGCGTGGCAGTCCCGACCGCAGTCGCCGTCGCGGTGAGTGTTACGGCCGAGTTAACACTGACCGTCGAGCCGGCTGAAGGTGCGGTCAACGAGACGCTCGGAGCCGTGACATTAACGTTAACCGCCGTCGAGGTAACCGTGACGCCATTGGAGTCCGTCACGCGGGCCGTCAGAGAGGTGATGCCCGCGGCCGTAGGAGTCCACGATATCGTATAGGGAGAGGAGAGGACTGAACCGACGACGGTGGTTCCATTCAGGAAATCAACCCGCGTTATGGTGGCGGATCCACTGGCGGCTACCACCGCCGTGAGCGGGGTGGGAGCACCCAATGCAAGTTGGGCACCGCCCGATGGAACCGTGAGCGACACGGTTGG
>JAPLTR010000820.1 GCA_026398065.1 Verrucomicrobiota bacterium
GACCTAGGGAGACAGCCTCAAGTCGCGCTTGCCAGCGGCCAAACCCATCCGGACTGTCTCCGGCCTCACCCGTAACCATGCGCGAAATGAAAGACACCGCCCGTGCGCTCGTGCGCATCGGCTTTGACGGACGCGTCCACAAGACCTTCCGCGGCCACCAGGCCAAAGAACGCTTCGAGCATGAGGTGCGCGTGCTCCGCCATCTCGAAGCCCGGGGGTGCACCTTCGTCCCCCGCGTGCTCGAGGCCGACCCCGCGGAGCTGAAAATGATCACCACCAACTGCGGCACCCGCGTGGACCATATGAATCCGGAGCGGCAGAAGGAGATCTTCGCCGAACTGGAGACCTACGGCGTGCGCCACGAGGACCGCGAGTTGCGCAACATCACCTACCGGATCGCCGACGGGCGCTTCTGCGTGATCGACTTCGAGTTCGCCACGCTGCTCGAGGGCGGCGAGGGCACCACCTCGCTCAAGCCCACGGGCTAGCGGGACCTTTCGCCAGCGATGACCAAACCCCTTCCTCCCGCTGCCGCCCCGCCGGCGGCCCCTCCCTCCTCCGCCAGCGTCCGCTGGTCCGGCATCACCCACGTCGGCCGCGTCCGCCAGAACAACGAGGACACCTTCCTCGCCCTCACCTTCGACGGCCACGAGGTGCGCTACCTCGGCAAGACCGGCGAGGCCCCGCTCGCCGGCTCCGACTTTGTCTTTGCCGTGAGCGACGGCATGGGCGGGGCCAAGTCGGGCGAGTTTGCCAGCCGCATCGCCGTGGACCGCATCACCAAGCTCCTCCCCCGGGGCTTCCGCCTCTCCGCCGCCGGCCTCGCGAGCGGGTTCAACGACATCCTCGACGAGCTGTTCACCGCGATCCATGCCGACCTCATCCAGTTCGGCCGCTCCTACGAGGAGTGCGCCGGCATGGGGGCGACCCTAAGCCTCGCCTGGGTCACGCCCGAGTGGCTGTATTTCGCCCACCTCGGCGACAGCCGCATCTACTACCTCCCCGCCGCCGGCGGGATGCGCCAGCTCACCCACGACCACACCTACGTCGGCTGGCTGCGCCGCAAAGGGGAAATCAACGAGCGCCAGGCCCGCGAACACCCCGGCCGCAATTCCCTCAACCAGGCCCTCGGCGCCGGCCACCAGTTCATCGACCCGCACATCGGCGCCGTGGACCACCGGCCCGGCGACCGCTTTCTCATCTGTTCCGACGGGCTCGTGGACGGCCTCTGGGACCGGCAGCTCGAGGAGATGCTCCGCCATCCCCCCGGGGCCCGCGTCCACGAGACCCCCGCCCAGCGTCTCGTCGAGGAGGCCGTGCAGGCCTCCGGCCGCGACAACACCACTGCCGTCGTGATCGAAATTCCCTCGCCCGCGGCCCCGGCTGAGGCCACAACCTCCGCACTCCCCACCCCACTGCCATGAGCACGGAAAATCTGGTTTTCGTCTACGGTACCCTCAAGCGCGGCTGCTCCAACCACCACTTCCTCACCGGGCAGAAATTCCTCGGCGAGGCGCGCACCCGTCCGGGATTCCGCCTCTATGCGCTCGGGGGCTTTCCCGGCATGATCCCGCTCTCGATCGACCGCGACGGCGTCAAGGGCGAGGTCTGGTCCGTGGACGCCGCGGCGCTCGTGCGCCTCGACGGCCTGGAAGGCCTCAACGAGGGCATGTACCGCCGGGAGCGCATCGTCCTCCTCGCGCCGTTTGCCGACCGCGAGGTCGAGACGTACATCTACGCGCGCAGCGTCGCCGGCCGCCGCGACCTCGGGTCCGAGTGGATCGAGTGAAATCGGGATCGGCCTGCATCCGGTAGGCTTCCGGCTTGCGGACGCCTTGGCCCGCTCGCCCGAACGGCGTCCGCAAGCCGGACTCCCTACCCTCCGTTCACCTTCAGCACCTTCTTCGGCACGCGCCGCACGGTCGTAAATCTCGCCCGGAACAGCTCGTCCAGCGTCTCCCGCACGTCCGGAGAAAGGCGCTTCACCAGGTCCGCGAGCGGCGGGAGGGCCTTTTTGTCGTCCTCTTTTTCCTCGATCAGCGCGGCCGTCGCCTTCGTCGCGGCCACCGGCTCTCCGCGCTGCCGCGCCTCGGCGATAAACGCCGCCTCGGCATTTTCATCCGGCCAGACGTTGGTGCCGTTTTCGACCGCCGGAGGCGGCTCCGTCGCGGCCACCGCCTCAGACACGTCCTCGGCCGCCGCCTTGTCGTCCCCGCCGTTGACCGGGGCGGCCGTAGCGGCGACCACGACCTGGCCGTGGCCCTCCGCCACGAGTGCGGCGCCGAGCCGCGCCTCCAGCCGGTCAATCAGCCCTTTTTTTTTTCGCTGTCACCCGAGCCGCCGGCGGCTGGCGCGGCGGGCGACTCGTCGGCGAGCGCCGCAAGCTCCTTGATGAGGCTGTCGATCGCGCGCGAACGGCTGGCCTCCACGGCCTTGAGCAGCGTCACTTCAAAATTGATCTTCTCCGCGAGCCCGAGCTTCACGCTCCCCTCGCCTTCGCGCAGGCCGTCGAGCAGCCGCGTGATCTGCTCCGTCGTCATCGGCACGCCGCCGAGCGCCTCGCTGCGTCCGCCCTTGGCGATCGCGTCGAGGAGCGCCGTGCGCACGAGCGCCTGCAAATCCACGAGCAACCGCACGAGGTCGCGCCCCGCCGCGTCGCAGTCATCCACGATGGCCACGAGCTTCTGGTGGTCGCCCGCGGCGAGCGCGGCGGCGAGCGCCGCGATCTTGTCGGCGGAGACCAGGCCGTACACATCGAGCACGTCCGGCTCGGAAATCTCCGCGCCGCAGAACGAGATCATCTGGTCGAAGATCGACTGCGCGTCGCGCATGCCGCCGTCGGCCATGCGGGCGATGCACGCCAGCGCGGCATCGGTCACCTTGATCTTCTCATCGACGGCGATCTTTTTCAGCCGCTCGACGATCAGGTCGCTCGGGATCGGCTTCAGGTCGAAGCGCTGGCAGCGCGAGATGATCGTCGGCAGCACCTTCTGCGGATCGGTCGTCGCGAAGACAAACTTCACGTGCGCCGGCGGCTCCTCGAGCGTCTTCAGCAGCGCGTTGAACGCCTGCGCCGAGAGCATGTGCACTTCGTCGATGATGTAGACCTTGAACTTGCCCTGCGCCGGCGCGTAACGGACCGTGTCCCGCAGGTCGCGCACCTGGTCGACGCCGTTGTTCGAGGCGCCGTCGATCTCGATCACGTCGAGGTGCGAGCCCTCGGCGATGGAGATGCAGGCCGGGTCATTGACGTCGAAGTCCGCCTTCGGGCCGCCGGTGCAGTTGAGCGCCTTGGCAAAGATGCGCGCCGTCGAGGTCTTGCCCGTGCCGCGCGGTCCCACGAAGAGGTAGGCGTGGGCGATGCGCCCGCGGTTGATCGCATTCGTGAGCGTGCGCACCACGTGGTCCTGACCGACGAGGTCGGCGAAGGTCTGCGGCCGCCACTTGCGGGCGATGACTTGGTAACCGGTGGACAAGGGACGCTAGACCAAATCTTAAATCGGGAATCGCAAATGGAAAATGACGCCGGTCCAATTTCGTGCGGCCCGCTTCAGGTCGCGATCAGGCTTCGCACGGCACACAATCGCGGCACTCGCCTCCCGTTCACGCTGGGAAAAAAAGGTGGCCAGGCACTCCACGGCACTGAGAGAACGTCGTTACCGTTGCTACCTTCCGGTCCTGGCGGAGTTCACGCGCCTGCTCATGCATGGCACCTGGCCGCCGCGAACCATGCGAGGCACCGGGCCGCGCGCAACATCCAATTTCAGTTTCCGTCGTCGACGGGTTTGCCCGCCGCCTTCGGCTTCGGAGCGTCCTTCGGTCCGGGCTTCGCCTCCTTCGTCGCCGGCTTCGCCATCGGCTGCTGCGCCTTCATCTTGTCCTGCTGGACCTTCTCCCGCGCCTCGATGATCTGGCGCTGGTGCTCGGCCATCTCTTCCAACCGGCCGCGCTGCGCGACGGTCAGTTCCTTGGCGAGGTCTTCCTGGAGGTGCTGGATGATGATCCCGGTTTCACGGAGATTCGTCTGCTTCTGCCGGCTGAGGTCGTTGGTCGCCCGGACGATCAGCGGATGGATGCGCTCTTTCTGCTCGGGCGTGAGATCGAGGCGGTCCACGTAGCGGCGCATCAGCTGCGGCGCCTGCACCACCATGATGGCCGGCAGTTGCACCTGCGGCAACGGCGGGGGATTCGGCCGCGCCGCCGCCGGCTGGGCAGGAGCCTGTCCGGCGGCGGTCGTCGCCGCGGGCGATGACGGGACCACGGTCGCCGTGGCCGGCGGAGACGTCACCGCCACGGGCGCGGGAGCCAAGGCGAGGTCGTTTTGCTTGATCCGCAACGCCAGCAGGCCGCCAAAAACCGAACCGGCGATAAACACGCCGATAAACGCCACGATGACTTTCCAGGGTTTTTCCATGCCGCTCAGCTGTCCAGCAGCACGGCGACCGGATCTTCTTCCGTCAACTCATCGTCGGCCATCGTCGGCGCCGGGTTCAGGGCCGAATAGTTCGCCAAGACGCTCAGGAGGGCGAGGAGACAGGCGGCACCGAGGGCGCGGAAGGCAAAGCGTTCAAACAGCGAGGCGACCTTGCGCTCCTGCGCCATCGCCAGGGCGGCGACGCGAGTCGCAAAGCCATACGGGGCGGCGGTGTCACGCTTGTCGGGGAACGGGCGGGCGGAGGCGGTGAGACGGCTCCAAGGGTCGGGCGAGGGGTTGGGATTCATGAGCGTTCCGTTCGTTGTAGTTCTTGAAATAGCTTCTGCAGCTTCCGTCGAGCGCGGAAGGCGCGGACCTTGATGAGGGACTGGTTCCAGCCGGTGATCGCGGCGATCTCGGCGATGGTTTTCTGCTCCAGATCGAGCATGCGGATGACGAGCTGGTCGTCCGGCTTGAGCTGGGCCAGAAGTTTGTGGACGAGCTCGTGCGCAGCCATCGCGTCGTTGGCCGGCACGTCGTTCTCGTTCGTGATGACGTTGTCGAGCACCTCGGCCTCGGTCTCGGACAGGTCCGCCCAACGGAACTCCGGCCGGCGCTTTTGCGCCCGCAAATGATCGATGCAGGTCGTCACCGCGATGCGCGACACCCAGTGCGGAAACGGGACCGCCCCCTGATATTGTGCGAGCCGGGTGAACATTTTCAGAAAGATTTCCTGGGCCAGATCCTCTTCGGCGACGCGCCGGGGCAGATGGGAGCGCACAATCCGAATGACCAGTGGATAAAGGTGTTCGACCAGTTCGCGCGCAGCCGCCTGGTCCTGCCGGCGCACTCGTTCGAGGCATCCGGCCAGATCGAACGGCGGATCGTCGTCAGGCATACGCGAATGGAGGCAAGGTCATGCACATCAGGCAAGACGCGCTTTGTACAACCGGGTTACAAGGGCAATCCCCTGAAATCCCCGCGTAAACCCTGCTAGGTGAACCCCTAATTCCGCATATCACTTGCACACCGTGCCCTCCCTTGACTTTTCTCCGCGCGTGCCGATAGCTCACCTAAGAAATGCAAGTCTCCCGTCAGGCCCTTCGACTTACCAACACGCACGACCTCTAAGAGGAGGCCGCCTAGCGGCCGGTCGTGCGTCAGTCCGAAGCTCCCTGCCGCCGCTGCTCGCGGCGTGATGATAGTTTAGCTGGTTTTATCCGGCCGTCCGCCTTCCAATCACTTCGTTTCTCAAAGCTCCGTTCCATGCAACCCGCCCCCGTCAGCAAATACCGTCCGTTCCCTCCCGTCGCCTTGCCCAACCGCCAGTGGCCCAACCGGGTGCACGAGCGCGCCCCCATCTGGTGCAGCGTCGATCTCCGCGATGGCAACCAGGCCCTCGCCCAGCCCATGAGCGTCGACGAGAAGCTCGATTACTTCGAGTTGCTGGTGAAGATCGGCTTCAAGGAGATTGAGATCGGTTTTCCGTCCGCCTCCCAGATCGAGTTCGATTTCTGCCGCCGCCTCATCGAGGAAAAACGCATCCCCGATGATGTCGCCGTCCAGGTCCTCTGCCAGTGCCGCGAGGAACTCATCTCCCGCAGCATCGAGGCCCTGCGCGGCGCGAAGAACGCCATCTTCCATCT
>JAPLTR010000444.1 GCA_026398065.1 Verrucomicrobiota bacterium
ATGGTGGTGGAAAACTGTTTTATATCACGGAACGGAATACACCTCGACGAGGGCGACGCCGCCCGCACCGGCCTCGGGCTGCAACAGCACCGTGTAGGCGCCGGGGGCCAGCTCGACGACCAACGCCGCGTCCTTTGACCCCGCCGGCAGGGCAAACGCCCCGGTCGCGCGCGCGGCGGAGACCGTCTCCGCCGCCTCGGGCCGCTTGCTCCAGTCGTCGTTGAAGTACAGGGGCATCGTCCCCTTTAGGATCGTCACGTACGGATCGGCCAGCACGCCCGTCACGCCAAACTGCGCGAGCGTCGGGCCGACCGCTCGGACCAGCACGCGGCGGTGCTGTTCGGTGACGACGAAGCCCGCGATCAGCTTCTCGGTCGCGCTCACGACGCCTCGCGTGGAGATATTGATCAGCTTCCCGCCGTCCAGCCGCGCCTCCGCGCTCGCGCGCACCTCGAACTGCATTTGGTTCGCGACCACGATGGGCAGTTCGGTCGTCAGTTCGAAGTTCACAAACGCGACCGGCCCGAGCAGGCGATAGGCCTGCCACGCCGAGCCCATCAGCAGCACTTTGTCATAGGCTTCTTCGGGAATCGTCACTGCCACCGGGACGGTCGCATCTTCGACAAATGTCAGCCCGCCGCGCGCATCGAGCAGGTAGCGCCGCTCGAGGACCACACCGTCGACGCGCGGCACATAGCGATGCACCGCGATTTCATTGAGTCGGATCGTCCGCTCTTCAAACGCGGGACTCGCCGCCGAGCCGCGCAACGCGCCAAGCATGGCGCCCACTATCAGGACAAAAATGCCACGGGAGTTTTTCATAAAAAAGGAAGCGCGGCCCTTTGCACGCTGCGTGCCAGCATCCATCTAAAAGCACAGGCCATTATGTTACTTGCAGTTACACATTTCCAGGCCCCGCGGGCCCGGCCAATCTTTCCCAAAAACGAAACTCCCTCATTCCGAAATTGATTCGCGGCAGCCCCGCTCCACGCATCTCGTGAGCTCATACCGGTTTCTTCCATGCGTCTCATTTCCAGCCTCGTTTTTTCCCTCTGCCTCGCCGCTTGCGCCCACGCTGCCGAACGCCCGGAGGCCATCCTGGTCGTCGCAGGCGACATGCACTCGGCCTACGATCGCACCGCGCAGTTCGTCGCCCGTGTCGACCGCGTGCGCACCGAGAATCCCGGCGTACCACTCGCAGTGCTGATCGATGGTGACACCTTCGAACTCGGCAACGCCGTCGCGAAACGCAGCGCAGGCGCGGTGGAGTTCGCGATGTTCACCGCGCTCGCCCACCGCGCGCCGACCATCGTCAACCTCGGCAACCACGAGCCGGAATTCTACGATCTCGCCGACACCGTCGCACGCCTCCAGACCACCGGAGTCGTCGTACTCGGCGGCAACCTTTTCGACAAGGCCACCGGCCGACCGTTCGCCCCGGCCTCAACGCCACTGAAGCTCGGGGCGCACACCGCAACGGTTGTTGGCGTGACCACCGACCGTCTCTCGACGTTCCGCGTCGCCGTGCGCCCCTCGCTCGACCTCGCCGACCCGGTCGTCTGGGCGACGAAGAATTTTCCCGCTCTCCTGCAGGGCGCCGCCCTGCCCATCGTGATGACCCACACCGGCCTGAAAGCCGACCGCGCCATCCTCCCGCTCGTGCCCGACGGGACGCTTTTCGTCGGGGCACACGACCACCTCCGCTTCGTGCACCGCGAAGGCCGCACCGCTTATTTCCACTCGGGCAGCTGGACTGAGTTTGTCTCCATCGTGCGGCTCCACGTCACCGCCGCCGGGCCGCGCTGGGACGTCGAGCAGATCCGCCTCGCCCCTGAGGACCCGGCCGACGAAAAGCTCGCCGCCCTCATTCGCGCGACCTTCGCGCAGCACCTCAGCGCCGAGGAAACCGCCGTCGTCGGCCGCGCACCGCGCGCCCTCGGCCCCACCGACGCCGCATTGTTCGCCGTCGCGGCGGCCCGTCGCGCCGCCGGGGCCGATTTCGCCCTGATCGGCGCCACCACCTTTGGCGCGGGCCTTCCTGCCGGGCAGGTCTCGCGCTTCGCCCTCGACGCATGCGTGCGCTTCGACGGCACGCTGTTCACCGCCGAGGTGGACGGCGCGTGGTTGAAAAAGCTGCTGGCCCGCTGTAATCAAGGCCCGGATACACCGTGGACCGAACGCGCCGGAGAAAATCTCGTTGCCGCGGCGCCCGCCACCATCGAGCCCGGAAGACGCTACCGCTTCGTCACGACCGACTGGGTCGCAAAAAATGCGAAAAACTACCTCGGCGACGACGCGCCCGCCCTCACCGAGCAGCCTGCCCTGAAACTGAAGGCCGCGGTGATTTCCGCCCTGCGGTAGCGGATTTCAACCCGCGCGGTCCGCCTGTCGGACGACGGTGAACAACCGCCGCCGAAATCGCATCGCGTCACCCGCGGCACTCGCGTTAAGTCCCGGGGTCTGCTTCCTTTCCGATGCGCCGCGCCCACCGTCCGCTCCTTTTCGTCGTCCTGACTGCCGTCGCCACGGCGCAGACGACCACGCCGGCCCCGCAACCTGCGCGCGAGCCGACGCCTGACGAACTGTACCAGCTTGGCAAACAGCTCTTCGACCAGCTCGCCCCACCGGAAATCAAGGCGCAGTACGAATTCCCCTCCAAGGAACAGTGGGACGAGTTCGCCCTCCGCCTGCAGCGGGCGCTGGAGGGCGGTTCGCTCGAGGAACTCGCCGCCTACGAAGCCGAGGCCCGGGCCGCCCTCGCCGGCCTCCGCTTGCTGCCGGGTCACGAGGACTATGCCGACTGGCTCGAACAGCGCATCGACGAAATCCAAGGGGCCAAACAGGCCACCGCGCCCGTCCTGCCACCCAAGCCTCCTGCGCCAACCCCTCGGGGCACCCAACCTCCTCCCACCCGGCCGGCGTCCCCCATGCCGCATTATGATCTATGGCTTGCCCGCGTACGCGGACGGCCGATGCCGGCCCGCGCCTCCAGCCTGATGCCGCGGCTGCGCGCAGCCTTCGTCGCCGAAGGCGTGCCTCCCGAGGTGGCCTGGCTCGCCGAGGCGGAGAGTTCGCTGAACCCGGCCGCCCGCAGCCCCGTCGGCGCGAAGGGTCTCTTTCAATTCATGCCCGACACCGCCAAGGCGATGGGCCTGACAACGTTCATTCCCGACGAACGCAACGACCCCGACAAATCGGCGCGCGCCGCCGCCCGCTACCTGAAATCGCTCTACGGAAAATTCGGCAGCTGGCCGCTCGCCTTCGCCGCCTACAACGCCGGCGAAGGCCGGCTACGCCGCGCGATGACCGCGAAGGGCGCAAAGGATTTCGCGGGCGTGGCAAACTCGCTTCCCGCCGAGACCCGCATGTATGTCCCGAAAGTCTGCGCCCTCATTGCCACCCGCACCGGTGTGACCCCGGACCGGCTCGCCGCTCCGCGGACGTGACGGGGAGCGCCCCGGCCCGTCCAGCTACGGCGCCTCGATGTAGCCGTGTTTGATCGCGTAGTGCACCAGCTCCGCCGGCTCCTGGAGCCCGAGCTTGTCCTTCAGCAGCGTGAGATGGTTTTGCACCGTCTTGGTGTTGATCCCGAGTCGCTCGGCGAGGACCTTGGCGTTTTCTCCGCGGGCGAAACCCCGCAACACCTCGCGCTCACGCGAGGTCAGGTTGATCGCGACCGTGCGGCCCTCGTCGACCATCCTTTCAACCAGCAGCCGGGAGCTGGCCGCACAGTAGTACTTTTCGCCGGCGAGCACCTGGGTGATCGCGGTGCGCAGCGTCGCGAGATCGGAGCGCTTCATCACGAAACCATGCACTCCGAGCGAGACCGCCTCGCGCACCAGATGCCCCTGCTCGTTGGAGGAGACGAAGAGCCAGCGCGTGCGCGGCAGCTTGGGGCCGACGGCGCGCACGAGATCGAAGCCGCGCCCGTCGGGCAACATCCAGTCGACGATGGCGAGGTCAGGCTTTTCGCGCAGGAGCGCGGCCGAGCCCTCGGCCACCGTGGTGCAGTCGGCCACGAGGTCGAGCCGGAGATCATCGCGCACGAGATGGGCGAAGAGCTGCCGCACCATGATGTGATCCTCGACCAGGACGATCCGAGCGGGGGTGGGTTCGTGCATGGAGAAGTTTACCGCAAATGCCGGGCAGCATGCCCGGGAGCGTGAGAAAATAAACCGGGAAATTTTCCCGATCCGTTTTCCCGCTGTCCCGCGCAATCGGGGCGGACCTTTCGCTACAGTCGGACGGGTTAGGTCCGCCCGGGTTTCCCGCCGGCTGAGCCTCTGTCATGTCCGCTCCCTCCAACCGTGAACACCACCCCTGAACCCGCCGTGCCCATGGCGAGTTCCTTTTTCATCACCCCGCTGCCGCGCGACGGGTTGTTCGACCCGGGCTGTGTATTCCACCGGGACGAGCTCCCGCGTCGCATCCTCTCCATGTTCTGGCGGGACTGCTGCAATCCGCCGCACTACTCACGCGCGCCGGCGCCGGTGATTGAGTTCGAGGGCGCCGAGGACACGCCCCGGCGGCGGCAGGCCTGGTGGATCATGCCCGACGGTCTCGTGGCCGAGAACGGGGGGCCGCATTCGCCGCGGCTGGAACCCTACTTCGGCACCGTGCCGGCGGGCGAACGGCTGTGGCCGCGCTATGAATTTCGGGTTTTGGCCACGCCATTCGATGTGGAAATGATGTTCCACCGCTCGGCTTTGGCCAGTCAGGGGCACCGCACGCGACTGTTTGTCCAACCAGACGGTCGCGTGCGCGTGCTGACTCGCACACCGTGGTGGGTGGGATGAACGGGCGGCCCGGCACCCGCTTCGCCGGTGCGCCGGTCGACCCCGCCCCGGCAGCTCTTGAGCAAGGTTGATTTACGGCTTCAACCAGCGGGCGGTGAGCCCAGCACGCTCACGCCCGCGGTCGCCTCCCACGCATTCCGTGGCCCCTTGGCCTACGCTTCCTCTCCCAGCTCGATGGGATCCTTCACGTCCGGCATGGCCGGCGTCAGCGTCAGCGTGCCGCCTCCCGGCATCGAAATGATCCGTTGCTGCGTGGTGCCAGGCTTGTGGCCCGGCTCGGACACCACCGATCTTTCGGTGAACGCGGCAATCACCACTGAGTAGGCCGTGTTCGGCATGACCTCGCAGCGCTGGGTGCTCTTTCCCCCGTCGGAGGTTTCCACCATCGAGTTAATCGCGGCCCCGGTGGCCGTCTTTTCGAAGGTGACCACGATTTTGGTCGCCCGCTGTGCTTGGGGATAGAGTTTGTAGACCGCTCCGTTGAGGTACGGGAAATCGACCGACCCGAGCGTGATTTCCGACGACCCCCGGCACTCCACCTGCCAGTCCGATTGCTGGATGACGGCCGTTCCGCAGTGAAAGGCGGAGTAGAGTTCAAAGGTGGCGGTCTGCGGCCTGCCTTCCACCAAGGCGATGAACGAGATCTTGTTTTGACGGGTCGCGTCCCAAAGTTCGAGGACCCCGTTCGAGAAGACCTCGAAAATGACTCGGTCGGTGACGGTGCGGGTGACTGCGGCGGCGATGGTTAGTTTAGTGTTCATAAGGGAGAGGAGATAAAGGGATGGGCGGACTGCGGCGCGGGACGTTCGACGACGCGGGCCAGGATACGGCGAATATCGGTCAGCGCCTCGTCCGCCGGTCCGGCCAACCGGCTCTCCGCCGCCGCGTAGAGGCGCGCGCAGGCGCTCGACAGTTCGTCGAGCCCGAGAACATCGGCGCTTCCTTTCAGATGATGGGCGCAGCGCGCGAGGGCCGGCCAGTCGCGCATCTGCCAGACGACGTCGAAGCTCTCGACGATCTGCGGGCAGCTCTCGACGAAGTCGCCATACAGGCGTTCGCGCAAAGCCCCGAAGTCGCCGCCCGCCGGCCTGGCCGTGAACTCGGCGGACGGGCGCATGAGCGCAAACAGCGCCGACAAACTGACCGGCTTGGGCAAAAACCCGTTCATCCCCGCGGCGATCGCGCGGGCGTAGTCGTCGCTGTTGGCGTGCGCGCTGACCCCAATGATCCGCACCGCCGGATCGCGTTGCCGGAGCCGGCGCGCAACTTCCTCGCCATCGATCAGCGGCATCGAGAGGTCGAGGACGACGATGTCGAACGCACCCGGCGCTGCCTTCGCCAACGCCTCCTCGCCATTGATGGCGACCTCCACCCAGCCGCCCTGTTTTTCAAGCGATTCCGCGAAGAGCTCGCGCACCAGGCGGTTGTCGTCGGCCACGAGCACCCGTAGCCCGGCCAGACTTCCGGTCTGCACCGGCAGAGGGGAACGCTGGGCGGGAGCGTGGGACTGCGGCGCATTCCACATCGCGACGAATACCGAGCCCGACTTACCGTCACTGGTCACCGTCAGGTCCCCGGTCATGGTGCGGCAGATCCGGCGGGCAATCGCCAGTCCGAGGCCACTGCCTTCCTGGACTTGGGCACCCGGCAGGCGCACAAACGGCTGAAACAGCCGGGTCTGGTGCTCCGCCGGGATCCCGGGCCCCGTATCCGCCACCGAAAGGGTGCATTGGACCATCCCCTCCGGTCCACGCTGCGTGGAAAATTTCACGCGCACGCTCCCGTCCGACGTAAACTTGATCGCGTTGCTCACGAGGTTGTGGACCACCTGCCGCACCCGGGCACCGTCGAAATCCAGTGTTTCCGATTCGCTCCCCGATTCAAACGAGAGCGACAGCCCCTTGGCCTCGGCTTTTTCGCGCAACGACTCGACGGCGGTCTCCACGGTCCCGACGACATTTCCGGGCTGGGGCGTCAGCTGAAACGCACCGGTCTGGAGCGCCCTATGATCCAACAGGTCGTTCACCAGCCGGAGCAGCAGTTCGCTGTGGGTGTTTTGCGCCTCGGCCCATTTTCTCTGCCGGGGGGTCAGCGCAGATCCCCTTAACAACTCCCCATAGCCGAGGATGCTCTGGATGGGCGTCCGGAGCTCGTGGCTGACCTGCGCGAGAAAATCGCTCTTGGCCTGGTCGGCCGCCTTGGCCACCGCCATGGCCCGCTCGGCCAGTTCCTTTTCGCTGGTGCGCCGCCGATGATGTTCCGCGAGCAGCAGGAGCGCCACACCCAGGCTCAGCGCGCCGTTGACCAGAAGGCGGGCCTGCGCCTGTGCGGCCACCCAGCGTGTCACGACGGTGTCGAGTCCAAACCAGCCCAGAATCGCCCCCGAACTGCCGAGGATGGGTGCCCGCGCCTGAATCAGCGACCCACGGGGCCCGGTATAGGGGGGCAGCACGTGGGGCACCCGGCCCGACCACATTTCATAGTCCTTCGCCGTCGCCGCGGCGTAACGGATGACGACCCCGCGGGGATCGTGTTCGGCGCGGGGATAGAGCGCGATGACGATGTCATTTTGGCGGATCAGCGTGACGTGCGCGTAACGGACATCAGGCGACAGGGTGTTGATCTTCCGCAGGAAACCGCGCATCGGCTGGATGGCGGGGCTGTCAATGGCGAGCGCCCGGTATTTCTCCACGGGCTGGCGGGAAAAGGTGCGACCAGGCGGCAACCGTTCGCCAAGCCGGAACTCTTTCTTCAGCCACGTCTCGAGCGTGGGCACATCGATCGCGAGCGCGTAGGCCTGGGCACGGGCGAGCAGGCTTTGCTCAAAGGTCCGGCGCGCGAGCGAACCGCTCACCAGCGCGACGACGAATCCTGCAGCCAGCCAGGCGCCCAGCCGGCGATGAAACCGCCGCCGATCCGGCGCCCACCAGGTGGCGTACACACTCCGCTCCTCCGCGACCGCCCGGCCAAAAATCGCCCCACCGAGGGACGCGAACGCGGCAGGCAGCGAAAACAGGGAGAGCTCCGACCAACGCCGGGCCTCATGGGCCATTTCGGCGAGCGCACCATTGGCTCCGCACAGGGCCCCCACGGCCACGCAGACCACCAAGCCGGTCATCGCGGCATAGCGGCTCTTGCGCAAGACAGCCCACGCAGCCAGCACCAACAACAACGTGAGCCCGAGCCCCCCCTCGACCGGCAGTTCGCGACCCGGTGTCAGGGTAGGGGCCATCTGCCAGCCCACTGCCACCAGGCCGGTCACCCCGACGACCCACGCCGCTCGGGCGCCCAGAAGCGCCGCGAGCGCGCCGGCCTGCGCCGCCATCAACAGCCATGAAAACCATTCCCACCCGCGCCAGGGCGTCACAATGGAGGCCGGCACCGTTACGAAATGGGCGATTTCCAGCAGCGCGCCCACCGCCTGGATCACTGCCAGGGCAATCAGCCAGCGCCGCCCCTGCCACAGGGGAAGGGACCTCACCAGCCCCACCAGCACACATATCCAGGCCAAGGCCGCGAGAAACCAGACGTAGTCCTGCTGGACCGCCCAAGGATCGACGATGGAATGGAGCAGGGTGCTCATCGGGCTAGGGCAATCGGCCGGCCTTCAGATCGACAAAGAAACTCCACGGAGGCGCAAACAGGTAGGACCCGCCCCGCGGAATGACGGACTGCAGGCAATCGACCGATCCCCCACTCCCATCCTTGGACGGCGGGCTGGAGACCGAGACCGCCTGCGCCGCCGTGCGCCCGATCAAGGCGTCCACCGGCGCGGAGGGCCGGGGAAAGCCCCGCTGATTGCCCCAGCGCTGCAAAATATGTTCGAACTGCTTCTCGATGTCGCTCACGAACGCCATGAAGAGCAAACCCACTGGCTGCTCCGGCACCTGGCCGATCGCGAGCACGCGCTGTTTGTCATTCAAAAACGCCCGCTGGCCATAGGGGATCGAGCGCCGGACCGGCAGCCGGTCGCGCGGGTCGATCCCCTGCGGATCTTCGTCATGATCGCCGCGCGGATTCATCTTCCGGACGTGGGCGTGGTAGGGGCAGAGGCGTCCGCCCGGATCGTTGACCGGATGGGTGTAGGAAAACTGGTCGCTTTCGTCTCCCTTCGGGTCGGGACTCGTGACCAAGGGAGTACCGTCCCGAAACCGGCCGACCAGCCATGCACCCGCGCGTTCCACATTGGCAGGGCTGGTGTCACCGAAGAATTTGCCCGCGACCGCCTCGAGATTTTTCTGAAAGACGTCGACCTTCTGCTCCAGCTTGCGGAAGACCAAAAAACTTCCAAAGCGGTCCGGCTGGCCCGCCGGATGATTCAACGGCACGAGCACGTGACGAAGAGGGAAGAGATCTCCCGGGGCGACGTCCGACGGCAAAGGCGGCAAAAACCGCAGCCCGGCGATCCCATCCCGAAAACCGAAATGCTCCAATTCGCGGCCACCGTCCGCGCCCCCCGCGTCGTAGAGACGGCCCCCACGTTCCTCAGGCGTCGCCACCCCCCGGGCGTCCACCAGTTCGATCTCCGGTCGGGCGAGCGCGTCGGTGAAGAATTTTTCCGCCGCCGCGGCGGCTTCCGGGTGGTAGGAAACGACCAGCAAAGCGTGCAGTTCCTGCCGGTATTCGGGGCTCCATTCCTTGTTTCTGTCTCCGAGCAGGGTGCCGGCACGACCGCCGACGACGCCAAAATCCCGGCTCAGCTGGCCCTCGCGGAAAGGGTCGCTCACACCTTCGTTCGGAGCCGGAACCAAGTGGAGACAGCCCAGCTTTCTCAGGCCCGCGGCGGTGAAGTAGAGCCCCACAAACATGCCTCCATCGGAGATCAGATTTTTTCGCCGCGCCTCCGCCTGCTCAGCGAGTTCCGCGGCGGTGGTGATCTCCTGCCCGACGTCGGCGGACCACACCCGCCCCTGATCGGCATCCACAAACCGGACAAAACGCAGGTGCGAAAACATCCGGCCATGTCCCTTCAGGATATTGCCTGGAAGATCGTCCATGAGGTCCCGGACGCGCTCGTCCTCGAGACTCAGTTCAGGCGGGGTCAGACCCGGCGGCTGCAGGTCGTCAAGCAATGAGGGCATGATGGGGGGCAGTTGAAAACGGGGACACGTTTCTTCGTGAAAAAGCAGACGGGGAGCGCGGAGGCGTGAGAGCGGACCAACACGGTTCCACACTATCTCCGTCGACAGAGTAGCAGCAGCCGTGCTCGCGGGGTGAAAAGACGAGTGGACGCCGAACTTAATTCCGCGCGGACATACTGGACCGATGTCGTCTACACTATCAATACAATGAGTATTTTGCGCGGGAAAAAGGCCTAAAAGGCCGGGAATATCTCCCGACTCAATGCGATCAACGCAAATGGGATGCGACTGACTAGCTACCGATCTCCCCCATGCCAGGAAGCACGCGACGATCCTCCGGGAGACGGCCCGGTCCGCCGCCTTGGCGAATTGTTCTCGCGGACACGCCGCCGCCGACCTCCAATCGGCTCACTCCTCTACTACAATGGGATTTTTCGACCGCTTTACCTCGAGGAAACCGGAGCCGGCCCCCGCTCCGATCAACGGCTCCGAGGCCACCGCGCCCGCCCCGGCTCCGGCCGCCCCGCTGGCCGGGGGCGTCACGGCCCACCTTGCGGCCGCTCGCGCTAAACTCGGCGCCAAGGACCTCCCCGGCGCGGTGGCCCTCTACGAGGAGTTGCTCGCCTCCGCTGGCGACCGGCCCGACGTACTCGTGGCCATGTCCGGCGACCTCGGTTCGTATGGGCACGTCGCCGAGATCATCGAGCTCGTGGCGCCGCGCTACGACGCCGACCGCCACGGGCCCGCCACCGGCCTGAATCTCCTCCAAGCCTACCTCGCCGTGCGCAACCCCGACGCCGCGCAGCACGTACTCGACCTCCTGTTCGCGCTCAACCGGCCCGAACTCGAGCAGCGGCTCTATGGTTTTTCCAACGCCATCGCGGAGATGATCGCGACCCCGCACGCCGCGCCGCCCCCGGGCGTGGTCGGCGGACCCATGCCCGGTGCCGACGCCCCCAAGGTCGCACTGATTAGTATCAGCAAGCCGATCTGGTTCTACGGCCTCGAGCCCATGGCCGCGCAACTCCTCCCGCCGAAGGAGGGACGTCTGCGCCGCATCGCCTTCGCCCAGCTTGCGTTACCCGGGTATCCGGACATCGCCGCCGCCCTGAAAAAACCGGAGGATGAGCTTGGCCGCCTTTCCCGCGCCCTACCGCTCTGGCTCGCCGAGGCGTTTTATTTTTCCCCGTCCTACGCTCCCATTGCCGCCGTTGCCGTGATGACGCCGCCCGACGGGACGCCCAATCATCCGATGATCTTCGGCGCCGAGTGGACCACGGAAAACCTCCGCCAGCTCGTGGACACGAGCGGCGACGGCCTCGACTACATCGTCACCGGCGCCCTGCGCAACCAGGCCGGGGACTACGAGGTGCTGCTGCGCGTCTGGGAAGTGAAAACCTACCGCGAGCGCAAGACCTTCACGGCGCGCTGGACCCCCGCCACAGCCGACGAGGCCCTCGCCAAACTCCACGGTGAGGTGCGCGCGTATATGGAGTGGTCGCCCGCCAGCGCCGCCTTCGCCTACGTCCCGAGCGCCAAACCCCGTGCGTGGCTCGACACGCTGGGCGGGTCGCTCGGGCTGTTTCTCGTCGAAAAGTCCATCCTGCCCCTGACGGCCCTCAACCCGCCGGCCGAACTGCTGGCCCACGCCGCCCAACACGCCCCCTCGGGCGAGGCGCCCTCCTTCGCCTTTCTCACCACCCGCGCACGCATCGCGCAACTTGACCCCGCCACCGACGTCTCGGGCGACGTGGCCCTCACTCGCTCACCGCTCGTCAACGACGCGAAGAAGATCTTCGGGTAAATCCTGCGCGCTCCCATGCACCCGCCGACCTCCGACCTCCGCATCCATGCGACCAAGGCGCTGATTGCGCCGGTCTCGCTCGAGGCGGAGATGCCGCTTTCGGACGAGGGCGCGGCGCAGATCGCCCGGGCCCGCCGCGACATCGCGGGGATCGTCGCCGGCCAGGACGACCGCCTCCTCGTCGTCGTCGGCCCGTGCTCGATCCACGACACCGCAGCCGCCGTGGAGTACGCCGATCGGTTGCGCAACGCCGTCCCTCTCTACGCCGGCGAGCTCCTGCTCGCGATGCGGGTCTACTTCGAAAAGCCGCGCACCGTGCTCGGTTGGAAGGGGCTGATCAACGATCCCTTCCTCGACAGCTCCTACCAGATCAACCGCGGCCTGCGCCTCGCCCGCCAACTCATGCTGGAGGTGACGGCCCGCGGCCTGCCGGTGGCGACAGAGTTTCTGGATACCACCCTGGGCCAGTACTACGCCGACCTCGTTTCCTGGGGCGCCATCGGCGCGCGCACCGTCGAAAGCCAGATCCACCGCGAGCTCGCCTCGGGGCTCTCCATGCCGGTCGGATTCAAGAACCGCACGGACGGCGACGTGCAGGTGGCCGTCGACGCCATCCGCTCCGCGCAGCACCCGCACTGGTTTCCCTCCCTCACGCGCGAAGGCGCACCCGCGGTGATGGGTACGACCGGCAACCCCGACACCCACCTTGTGCTGCGCGGCGGCACCCGCGGGCCCAACTACCACGCCGCGGACATCCGCGCCGCCGCCGCCCTGCTCGCGAAGAGCCAGCTCCCGCCCCATTTGATGGTCGACTGCTCGCACGCCAACAGCGCCAAAGACCCCGCGCGCCAGCCCGCCGTCGCCGCCGACCTCGCCGCGCAGATGGCGGCTGGCGAACGGGCGATCTCCGCGATCATGCTCGAGAGCAACCTCCTCGGCGGCGCCCAGGATGTGGCCGCCAAACCGCTCGTGTACGGCCGCAGCATCACCGACGCCTGCCTGTCCTGGGAGCAGACGCTGCCCGTGCTCTCGACGCTCGCCCAGGCCGTGCGGGCCCGCCGGGCCCGCGGCGCGGGCGCGGCCTGATCCCGCGCATGTGCTGCGAAGCCTGCCTGAACCTGGGCCTCAGCGAATCGGTGCGGCTCGTCGCCCACCTCTATTCGCTGCGCAATGAGACCAACATCGCGGGCCAGCGCCGCTTCGGCATTGCCTCGCGGGCCGAACAGCTCGGCATCGCGATCCCCGCGCTCCGCGAGCTCGCCAAGGCCCACCGGCGCAACCATCCGCTCGCGCTCGAGCTCTGGGAGAGCGGCATCCACGACGCGCGGCTCCTGGCCACCCTGGTCGAAAACCCGCCGCAGATCACCCGCGCGCAGATGGAACGCTGGGTGCGTGACGCGGACAACTGGGCGCTCACCGACGCGCTTGCCTTTCTCTTCGACCGCACGGAATTCGCCGAGGAAAAGGCGCACACCTGGAGCGCGCGAAAGGGCGAGTTCGTGAAGCGCACCGGTTTCGCGCTCATGGCGGGGATGGCGGTACACCGGAAAGAACTGCCCGACGAAGTCTTCCTGCGCTTCCTGCCCGTGATCGCCCACGAGGCGACCGACCAGCGGAATTTCGTGAAGAAAGCCGTCAACTGGGCGCTGCGCCAGATTGGCAAGCGCAACC
>JAPLTR010000129.1 GCA_026398065.1 Verrucomicrobiota bacterium
CCGAGGAGGGGATCGCCCCCGTGGCGCACACGGTGCGCCTGCCGCAGGGCGTCGACTCCAAGGTCGCGGCGGCGCTCATGCTGCAGGGCATGACCGCGCACTACCTCGCGTGCGACACGTTCCCCCTCAAAAGCGGCCACACCGCGCTCGTGCACGCGGGGGCCGGCGGTGTCGGCCTCCTGCTGACACAGATCGCGAAGAAACGCGGCGCGCGCGTGATCACGACCGTGGGCACGGACGAGAAGGCCGTGCTCTCCCGCGAGGCCGGGGCGGACGCCGTTTGCGTCTATACGCGCGAGAGTTTCCCGGAGGCCGTGCGCGCCTTCACCGGCGGGAGCGGGGTCGACGTCGTGTACGATGCGATCGGCAAGGACTCGTTCGAGGGCACGCTCGCGTCGCTGAAGCCGCGCGGGATGTTTGTGTCGTATGGCAACTCCAGCGGACCGGTCGCGCCGTTTTCGCCGCTGGTGCTCTCGCAGAAGGGCTCGCTGTTTTTCACGCGGCCGACGCTCTTTCACTACACGCTGACGACGGAGGAACTGCAGGCCCGCTCGGGCGACCTGTTCGGCTGGGTCGCGGCGAGCCAGCTCAAGGTGCGCATCGGCGCGACCTTCCCGCTCGTGCAGGCCGCCGAGGCGCACCGCGCGCTCGAGGGCCGTGCGACGACGGGGAAGGTCCTGTTGCTGCCCGCGTAAACGCTCAGGCCAATGCCAGCAGCCGGCGGCGGAGGCCCCAGCCGGCCGTCAGGGCACCTAGGAGGCAGAAGGCGGAGCTGGCGGTATCGGGCACGCCGGCCGGGGCGGGTGCGCCCGCCTCGACGGTGATGGCCATCGAGTCGACGCGGAGGGTGCCGTAGCCCGAGAGGCTGCTGGCGGAGCCGTCGCCGAGGAGGAGGAAATTGGCGAGGCCGGTGCCCGCCGTGCCGGAGGTGAGCAGGCTGCCGTCGAAATAGTAGCTCACCTGGCCGTTGTACACCTGGGTCGAGTAGGTGTGGAACGCGGTCATGTCGGACACGGCCTGGAAGTAGGCGTTGCCGTCGGCGTAGTACTGAAACCCGTTGTCCAGCAGATAGAGGGCGGCGCCGTATCCACTGGCGTCATACCAGTAGAGGGACCACTCGCTGGAGTTCGCCCCGAGGGCCATGCGGACATCGACGCGGTTGCCCAAAGTGGTGGAGGCGAGGCTGAAGTTCGAGGGGTCGCCGTAGCCGTCGGTGCGGCCGAACCAGATGCCCTGGCTGGTGGCGCCGGCATAGTCGTTCGGGTGCTGGGTCTGCATCGTGAGGACATCGCCGTCGCTCCACCAGTCGGTGCCGGTGAAGTAGCCGCCGCCGGGGATGCCGGGGCCGAAGCCGGTGAACGGGCCGGCGTAGGCGCCTTCCGAGGGGGTCAGGTCGCCGCCGTAGGTGATGGTAAACGGAGCAGCGGAGAGCGTGGAGCCCGCCGCGAGGAGGCCGAGGAGTGCGAGGGGGAGCAGTTTCATGGGTAAGACGGGTGCGACTAGAAATGCGACAGGCGCCGGTCGAGCCGTCGAGGCGCAACGGCTCCCGCGGCATACGCATACCTACGGATGGGTTTGCCCGGCCGGCCGGCGCCGACGCCCGCGCAAACCCCTCGTGACAACCGCCCGGTTCTCCGACAAGCGTTGGGGCGTATGTCCGCGAATTCGACCCTCATCGCCCTCCTCCACGGTCCTGAC
>JAPLTR010000620.1 GCA_026398065.1 Verrucomicrobiota bacterium
CGGCAGCGGGCACAACCACCGGAGCAGCGATGCGCACGGGCGCCGCCGGGGCGGCGACGGGCTGCGCGGCCCGGGCCGGCGGCGGGGCCGACATCGTGCGGACGGGAGCGGGAGCCGGAGCGGGGGCCGCGGCTTTCGCCACCGGCACCGGGGACACCACGGCCCGGGGTGCGACGGTCTCCGCGAAACGTGGGGCTGAACCGGATACGGTTTCCAGGAACGTGCGATGGGCCTCGCTCATCGAGCGGAGGAAGGTCTCGTGGGCGCGGGCGACGGCGTCGCCCGCGGTGGCGGGCCGGCCGGGCGCGGCGTAGCGGGAGGGGGCGGACGGCGTCGGCGCCGGAACAGGTGCTTCGGACATGCGGGAAATTTCAGGGCGCACCGGGGTCGCAACCTTCGGCGCAGCGGGAGAGGGAGAGGACAAGACGGGCGCGGCGGCGAGCGCCGCGACCACAGGAGTCGCGACCGGCGCGGTCCGCACGCCATCGCGCGGCGGATACGGGCGGCCGAGGTTGTAGCCACCGACCGGGAGGGCGGCGGCGGAGAGCTTGGTCTCGGGCAACGGCACGCGATGGCCGTCCCAGAGCAGGTCCCATTTCACGGCCAGACCCGCGACGGCGAGACGCGCGAGACCGGTCAGCAGGCCGATGTCGGCCGGCTGGCCGGAGGGATTCAGGGCGATGACGGTGGCCGACTCGCCGAGCGTCTGCCGGGCGAGGCCCGACAGGACGCCGCCGGCGCCGACCTCGACGAAGATGCGGCCGCCCGCGGCCTGCATCTGCCGGAGCTGATCGGCAAAGCGCACCGGATGCGCCAGCTGCCCGGCGAGCATCGACTTCATCGCCTTCGTCTTCGACGGATAGGGCGCCGCCGTGGTGTTGTTGAACACGGGCACGGTGGGCGCCGCAAACTTCACGTCGGCGAGGAACGCCTCGAAGGGTTCGCACGCGTCGCTGACCGCCTCGGAATGGAACGCCGTGGCGACCTGCAGCCGGCGGAACGAGATCTTCTGCGCCGCGAGCTGCGCTTCGAGCAGTTCGATCTGCGCCACCGGCCCGGCGACCACGGACTGCTGCGGGCTGTTCTGGTTGGCGATCACGCACGCGGCACGGTCGCCCGTGAGCATCGCCGCGAGTTCGTCCGCCGGATGCCAGACGGCGGTCATCGCCCCGGAGTGGTGTTGCGACACCTCGGCCATGAGCTCGCCGCGCTTGCGGCTGATGCGCAGGCAGTCCTTCCAGTTGATCACGCCCGCCGCGTGCAGCGCGGGGATCTCGCCAAAGCTGTGGCCGCCGACCAGTTCGGGACGCAGACCGGCCGCCTCGAGCACCGCGAGGTAGCCGAGGCTGACCGTGCCTAGCGCGGGCTGGGCGTTTTCCGTGCGGCGCAACTTGTCGTCCTGCGCGGCGGCGTCCGCTTCGGTGTACGCCGGCGGCGGATACACGATATCGCACAACCGCTCGCCGCCGAGCAGCCCGAGGCTCTCGGCCTTTTCCCAGACCTGCATCGCCGCCTCGAACTGCATCGGGACCTCGCCCGCCATGCCGACGCTCTGGCTGCCCTGGCCGGGAAACAGATAGACGAGGCCGGTCGCCACGCCGTCGCGCGCCGTGGTGGCGTAGGCCACGCCGTCGATCGCCGGCTGCGCCCCCTGGCGGGAACCGCCGAGGCGCTCGATCAGCTTGCCGGTCTTCGTCGCAAGGTCCTCGGCCGAGGAGGCGACCACCGCCGCGCGGCAGACCGCCGCCGGGTCAAACTCCCTCTGGCTGGTCCGCGCCAGCTCACCGAGCCTGGTCTCGTTGGTCTTGGACCACGCGGCCACCCGCGAGACGAGCTCCGCCGGGCTCGCGGCGCTCGCGAGGAACACCTCCGCGCCAAACGCGCGAACACGCGGCGCGGGCGACGCGCCGCGGTACTCCTCGAGGGCAACGTGGAAGTTGGTGCCGCCGAAGCCGAACGAGCTGACCGAGCCGCGGCGCGGTTCGCCGCTGGCCTGGATCCACGGGCGGGCCTTGGTGCTGAGGTAGAGGGGGCTCGCGTCGAAGCCCATCTCGGGGTTCGGCGCGTCGATGTTGGCGGTCGGCGGGTAGGCCTGGTGCCGGAGCGCGAGCGCGACCTTCACCATGCCAGCCGTGCCGGCCGCACCCTTGGTGTGGCCGATCTGGGACTTCACTGAACCGAGCGCGCACCACTGGCGGCGCGCGCCGTCGGCCGCGGCAAACACTTCCTTGAGCGCGGTGGCCTCGCATTTGTCGCCGGCCGCGGTCCCCGTGCCATGGGCCTCGACGAGGCGCACGGTCGCGGGCGAATAGCCCGCGTGCGCGTAGCAGCGCTGCAACGCCACCGACTGGCCTTCGGGCCGCGGCGCGTAAACGCTCTTCGACCGTCCGTCCGACGACGAACCAAGGCCGCGGATCACCGCGTAGATCTGATCGCCGTCGCGCTCCGCATCCTCGAGGCGGCGCAGGGCCAGCATGCCGCCGCCCTCGCCCATCATCGTGCCGTCCGCACTCTGCGAAAACGGCCGGCAGTGCCCTGAGGGGGACATCGCCGGCGTCTTGCTGAAGCACATGTACATGAAAATCGTGTTCAGGGCGTCCACGCCGCCGGTGATCACGCGGTCGCTGGTGCCGAGCTGCAGCTCGCCGATGCCCATGTGCAGGGCCGCGAGCGAGCTCGCGCACGCCGCATCGGTCACGCAGTTGGTGCCGCCGAGATTGAAACGGTTCGCGACCCGGCCCGCGACGACGTTGCCAAGGCTGCCCGGAAAGGTGTTTTCATTCCACTCGGGGAACAGCGCGGTGATGCGTTTCGCCGCCTCCTGCACCTGCGGCTCGGGGATGCCCGCGCGCCGCATACCCTCGATCCACATCGGCCGGGTTAGCAGGCCCGACATCGAGCTGATCATCTCGGTCGCCGAGGCGACGCCCAAAATCACGCTCGTCTGGTCGAGCTGGAGCTTCGCGATCTGGCCGCCGGAGCAGTCATCCAGCACCTGGCGCGCGAGGATGAGCGCAAGGATCTGGGCGATGTCCGTCGCCGGCAACGTGTTCGGCGGCAGGCCGTAGGCCACGGGATCGAACGGCACGTCCTTCAGAAAGGCCCCGTGCTTCGAGTAGGTCTTGACCGGCGCCTTCGGGTCGGCGTCGAAATAGTCCTCGATCAGCCAGTGCGTGGAGGGGATCTCCTGCATGCAGTCGCGGCCGCTGAGAATGAGCCGCCAGAACTCGTCCACGCTACGGGCCTGCGGAAACATGGCGCTGAGGCCGGTGATGGCGATGGGCTGAAAGGGAAGTTGAGACATGTCGTGCGAAGAAAATGCGGGGAAAAGAGAACCGGGCCGGAGGCCTCAGGCGAGCCGTAACGGACGGGGCCGGAATTCGAAGGCCGAGGCCGGCACCGGGACGCCGTAGCTCCGGAGTTGCGCGGCCCGCGTGACGACACCGGCCCCCTCCATGAGGTTGAGCGCGATCTGTGCCACGGTACGGCCCGCGGATGGAGCAAGGAACGTCCCGCTGACCCACTGGTTGAAGCTGCCGATGGCGGGGCCGCACCAGATCTGGTAGTCGAGCCGCCGCGTCGCATCGCCCACGATGGGCCAGTGGCTGGAAAGACCGAGGTACCAGCGAAACACGAGCGCCATGCGGTGCTTCGGATGGCGCTCCGCCTCGACGAGTTCGCGCGGGTCGCGGCGCTGGAAGAACTCCACGCAACCCGCCCAGACTTCCGCGAGCGGGCGGCGGAAGATTTCCTTCTCCAGCTTCTCGCGCTCAGCCGCCGGGATTTCCTCCAGCGAGCCGTAGGCCTGGTAGAGTTCGTAGAGCTTCGCGGCGCGCTGCGGGAAGAACGTGCCCTTGCGCAGCACCTGCACTTTTACACCCAATTCAAACATGTCGGCCGAGGGCGCCATCGTGCAGTCGGCCAACCCCGCCTGCGCGAGCAGTTCCTTCGCCTCGGCGGAGAGCCCGGCCTCGACCGCGGACTGGTTCACCGAGCCGGTCACGACGTAGGCCGCGCCCATCTGGAAGGCCGCCGCAACCGCCGCGGGGGTGCCGAGACCGCCGGCCGCGCCGATGCGGGGCACGCGGGCGTAGGAAAATTCCCGCGCGGTGTCCAAGGCGAGCTGCTGGATCAGGGGGAACAGCGAGGGCAGCGGACGGTTGTCCGTGTGCCCACCGGAATCCGCCTCGACCGTGATGTCCTCCGCGACCGGCAGACCGGCCGCGAGGGCGGCTTCGTCGGCCGTGAGTTTGCCCGCAGCGACCAGATCGCGCAGCAGCTCGGCTGGCACGGGCGCAAGGAACTGCCGGGCCACCTCGGGACGGGAGATT
>JAPLTR010000519.1 GCA_026398065.1 Verrucomicrobiota bacterium
GGATGGCGCCGTGACCTTCGATGCCAAATCCGCGACGCCGTATCAGCTGTCGGCGAGCCTGGCCGTCGACGAATTCGACCCTGTGCCGCTCTTCAAGGCGCTCAACCCCGGCCAGCCCGCGACGGTCGAGGGCCGGTTCTCCCTCGCCAGTTCGCTGACGGGCCGCGCCGCACGGCTCGGCGACTGTGCGGGCGCGGCGTCCGGGGAATTTCAACTCAGCAGCCGCGGCGGCGTCTTTCGCGGCCTGCCCGTGAGCTATGCCGCGAAGGCCGAAACCACGGGGAAAATCGCGGCCGGGGCGGCGGCGATCGGCAACCTGCTGAGCTCCGTGACCGGAAAAAAGGACCTGGGCGAGCTGGCCAGCCGCGCCCAGGCGGTGTCCGAAATGACCCGCGGCCTCGCGGCGATCCCCTACGACCAGCTCAACGTCGTGTTCACCCGCGACGATGCGCTGAACACCACGCTCCGGGATTTCACCCTCATCGCGCCGGAAGTGCGGCTGTCCGGCGGCGGCCAGGCCGCGCACCGGCCCGGGTGCGGCCTCCTGGACGACGGGCTGACGATGGAGTTCAAACTGCGCGCCCGCGGCCGGATGGCCGAGGTGCTGAAATACCTGGGCAAGCTCGATCCCGCCACGGACGACCTCGGCTACGCCGGCTGCACCCTGCCGCTGAAAGTCGCCGGCACCCTCGGCCAGCCCGACACGACCGAACTCAACGGCGCCCTCGCGACCCTCGCCCTCGAAAAGGCGGGCGTCACCGAGAAGGCGTCCGAACTCTTCAACAAGCTCCTGGGCGGAGGAAAATAGCCGCGGCCTCGGCCGGCGGCGGGCGCCGAAAATGGAAACGCCGCCCAAACCCCAGGGCGGCGTTTCATTGACCTGCTTGGACACACTCTAAACAGCCTGACCAAACTGACACGCCGACATCCTACCCGGCCTTCGCGACGATTCCGCGTCGGTCCGGCGACAAATGCGCGACAACGTCCGTCCGCCAGACCGCCGCGACGAGGCACGCGGCGAGGCCGACCAGGTGCGCGAGCGGCACCGGGGCGTAGCCGGTGCCGGCCGCGAAGACGGTCTGCGCTGTAACCAGTTCTAGGATACACTTGACCGCGAAGACCAGCAGGGTGCCCGCCCCGACGAGGGTGGCGGCGGCCCGGCCGTGGCGGAGCAGCGAGGCGGCGAACAGCCCGACGAGGGCGCAGTCGAGCCCCGACAGTCCGCGGTAGAGGGCGAACTGCGGCTGGCCGGCCCAGAGCGCGGGCGTGATCGCGACCGCGGCCAGGGCCAGCGCCGCGGCGCAGCGGCGGCGCGACTGGCGTTCGCATGCGGTACCGAAGGCGAGCAGCACCCCCAGGTCCCACCGGAGGTGGTTGGCCCCGAAGTGGGTCAGGTGCGCGGTGACCAGCCGCCAGAGCTCGCCCCGGCCGAGCGCCGCACGGTCGAATTGCAGCCAGTCCGCCGCGGCCGGCAGAAGATGGACGGCAACGGCCGCGGCGGCGACGGAGAGAGTGAGCCAGGGGAGGCGGGTTTTCACGGGCGGGAGCGCGGGGCGGTTTCGGGGAGGGGCGGTTCAATCCTTCTTGCCGTTGCCGTAGCAGCGGCCGAAGCAGGCGCCGAGCACGAGGACCACTGCGAAGAGGCCGATGGCGAGCGTGTCGCCGCCGAGGTCGCCGCCGCCGGATCCGCCTGAGCTGCGGCTCACATGGTGGGCCGGGGCGGGGAAGGCGGGCTGCGCGGTATCCACGCGGGCCTGACGGGCGGGCTGCGCCGCGCGGACGGACTGCGCGGTGCGTTCGAGGGCGGCGCGCTGCTGGTTGTTGCGGGTGATGCCGTGCTTGGCATGCGTCGCGTCGTCGAGCACCACCATCGAGGTGTAGTCGGTGACGAGCTGGTAGGCGACGCCGAGGTTCTGGATCGCGTCGTGCGACTCGGCGGCGGGCTGCAGGCCAGCGCCTTCCTTCACCTCGATCTGCTCGATCAGCGACATCGCCCACAGGCGCTCGATCTCGGGGTTGTCGGTGTCGACCTCGGGCAGGTTGACGGTCGTGGTGTAGGTCTTGTCCTCGCCGGTGAGCGAGGCGCGCAGCGTGACGGTCGTCTGGCCCGCGCCCTCGTAGCGGCCGAAGATCACGAGCTGCTGGCCGCGGTAGATCTTCTGGGGCGTGTCTCCCGTGGTGTCGAAAATGCGTGCCGGGCCGGAGAACTTGAACGTGGCGTTGTGCAGCGCCTCGTAGGTCACCTTCCCTTTTGCCAGAATGAGCTGGCCGACGATGTCGTCGTCGTTGGAGACGCCGGCGTAGAAGCCGCCGCTCGCGTCGGCGATGGTGCGGAGGAGCGGCCAGTTGGCGCTGTTGCCCATGAGGAAGCCGAAGACGCGGACGTCGTACTTCTTGACGAGCTGGTGGAAGTCGGCGGGACGGACGATGCCTTCGTTTGCCACGCCGTCCGTAACGAGGACCACACTGGTCGCACGATCGGCATCAAGGTTTTTGAGACCCAGCGCCACGCCGTCGTAGAGGTTGGTGCCGCCGCTCGACGTGAGCGACTTCACGAGGGAGATCGTCTGCTGCACGTTCTCGGGCGTGGCATTCGTCCACGGCTGCACCTCGCGGGCGGTGTTGTTGAAGGTCACGACGCGGAAGCGGTCCTCCGGGCGCATCTGCCCGAGGGCCTGGGAGACGCCGTTGGCGAGGGTGTGGAGCTTCCCCTGCATCGAGCCCGAGACGTCGAGCACGTAGCTGTAGTCGGCGCCGCGGGTGAGCGGCTTCAGGTCCACGCCGGGCGTGACCACCATCATGAAGGTGCCGGGCTTGTCCTTCGCGGCGCGGTAGGGGATGACCTCGACGCGGCCGGGAAGGTTGTCGGCGAGGCGGTAGTAGAACACGAAGTCGCGGTCGAGCTTCGCTCCCGGCCGGTGGAGCGCGACCTGGTAGTGGCCCTCGTTGACCTTGTTGGTGACGGCGAGCGTCTCGAAGCCGGGTACCCGGACATCGGATACGGGCCAGGCGGACTTCAGCTTGACATTGACGGAGAAGGCGCCCTCGACCTGCGTGTGCGTCGTCCAGAAGCTCTTCGCGGCATCGTCAGTGCCGGCGTCCTCGAGCGGGTAGAGGTAGCGGCCCACGCCGGAGTCGATCTCCAGCGGCTGGTAGTACACGAAGCGCAGTTTCACCTCGGCGTTGGCGCGGACGGGCGAGACCTTGAACTCGTAGGTGAGGTAGCTGTTCTTGGTGGCGAGGCCGGCGTCGTTGCCTGATTTCTTTTCCGTCTCATAGATTTTCTCCGCATCGGCCTTCGCGAGGACCTCGCCGTTGAGCGTCTTCTCGCCGGTCACGATGGTGACCTCGGAGAGGCTCGCGCTCTTCGGCACCGGGAAGGCGTAGATCGCCTCGAGGTCGGCCGGGTTGGGATTGAAGAACGTCTGCAGCACCTCGGTCTGCGCGAAGCCGTTGTTCAGCGTCACATTGACCTGGTGCGAGCGGATCTGGATCGGCGACTGCGCCGCGCCCTTGGGGATGAGGGTGCCGCCGGCGAAGGCGGACGACAAACCCGTGGCGAGGGTCGCGAGACCGGCGAGGAGGAGGGGCTTGAGTTTCATGACTGTGGTTGGGTTTCTGGTTGCGGACGGCAGCTCTATTGCCCGACGCGTGCCACAGATCTTCTTGGAATTGTAAGTTATTTATAGATAAATATATAAGGTTTTAGATCGCCGGCCGATGGCTAGCAAAATAGACATAAAATGTCAGGCATCTGACAAAATATGTCTAATGCGATGAAGCCCGCCAATTCGCTGTTCAACGCCCCCGACCGCCGGTTTGCGGACGCCATGCACCGCATGAACGCCTCGAACCCGTTTTTGCCGGAGCGCATCGCCGCCGAGCGGGCGGCGTTGGGCGCCGAGTTTCAGGAGCACGAGGCGGACTGGAATACCCGCCCGCCCAACTCGCTGCCGAACCCCAATGCCGACCGCCTCACTGAGCGGTGCGCCGAGCTTACCGAGCGTGCACGCGCCGTCTGGCCGAAGGACGGGCGGGTGTCGCGCGAGGAGATGGAAGGTTACGAAGCGATGGCGGGGTTCTGGATCTACCAGACCTATGCGGCGCGGTTCGACGCCTTCATCCTCGCGGCCCTCGAGGGGCGGGGAGGGGAGCGCGTGGAGTTTTACCCCGCGTTTCGTCAGGACGTGGAAAAATTGTTCACGCTGCCCGGGCTCGGCGAGCGCATCGGACCGCAATTGGCGCCGCACGTCTTTGCCAGCGCGTTCCAGATCCGCCGGGCGTTTCACAACATCTTCCGCTCGCTCGTCGGCGGTTCGGCGCCGATGGCGCGGCTGCGCGCGGCGATCTGGCAGTCGATCTTCACCCACGACCTCCTGCGCTACCGCCGCGGGCTGCACGCGCGGATGGGGGATTTTTCGACGCTGATCACGGGCCCGTCCGGCACGGGCAAGGAACTGGTCGCGCGCGCCATCGCCCTCTCGCGCTACGTGCCGTACGAACCGAAGCGCGCGGCGTTCACGCACGATTTCACGGCGGGCTTCTTTCCGCTCAACCTCGCGGCGCTGTCGCCCACGCTCATCGAGTCGGAACTGTTCGGTCACCGCCGCGGGGCCTTCACGGGGGCGCTGGCGGACCGCGCGGGCTGGATGGAGGTGTGCCCACCGACGGTCGCGGTGTTCCTCGACGAGATCGGCGAGGTCGGGACGGACATCCAGGTGAAGCTGCTGCGGGTGCTGCAGGCGCGGACGTTCCAGCCGCTGGGCGGCACGGACTCGCGGCGGTTCGAGGGCAAGATCATCGCGGCCACGAACCGCGACCTGCCCGCGGAGATCCGGGCGGGCCGTTTTCGCGAGGACTTTTATTACCGGCTCTGCTCGGACCTGCTCACGACGCCCTCGCTCCGCGAGCAGCTCGACGCCGCGCCCGACGAACTGCCCACGCTCCTCAACCACATCGCCGGCCGCCTGCTCGGCGAGGATGAGGCGGCGGGTTTCACGAAGGATGCGCTCGCATGGATCGAGCGGCATCTCGGCGCGAGCTACCCGTGGCCGGGCAACTTCCGGGAGCTGGAGCAATGCGTGCGCAACCTCGTCCTCCGCGGCGACTACCGGCCCGCCGGTCCGCTCGCGCGTGGGGGAGCGGAGGATTGGAACGCCCTCATCGAGTCCGGCGCGCTCACGGCGGAGGAACTCCTGCGCCGCTACACCCGGATCGTCCACGCCCAGGCCGGCAGCATCGAGGAAACCGCCCGCCGCCTCGACCTCGACCGCAGGACGGTCAAGGCGCGGCTCGCTTAAAAAGCGAAGGGCGCAGGGCCGTTACTCGGTCCGCACGGGAGGGCGTGGCGCTGAAGTCGCCTCCACGCGCCACGTCACCGGCGCGGTCATATCGTCGATACGCACGGTGAACTCCCAGGGGAATCGCCGGGCGTCGACGCGCTGTTCGGGGCCATCGCCCACGCGGTAGAACAGCGTCGCCGCGCTCAGGTCGTCGATCCCCGCGGTGACGTAGACGAACAGGTCGCGCCACGTGAAGGGCGGCACCTGCAGCTCGGTGCCGACCGCCTCAAGGGAGGTACCCGGGAGGGCTTGGCGGCGCGAGGCAGGCGTGGTGGGCAGGGGATACCGGGCGGGCGGGGCGGTGCGATGGGTCGGAACATCAATGGAGACGCCATCGACCGTGAGCGCGGCGAGGCCCAGCGGTGGGAGTTCGACGGTTGTGGTGGAGTCTTGGATACGCACCGTCGTGGGCGGAGCGTTGTCGAGGCGCAGGGCGGCGGTGGCGGAGGCGAGCGACCGGCCCAGGACCTTGGGATCGAACGTCACCCGGACGCGTTGCGGTTCCCGGGACTGGTTGAGCAAGATGACGTGGAACTTGCCGTCGCCATGGGCGAGCACGCGGTCCACGGCGACGTTGTCCACGGTGGCGGCGGTGCGGTGCAGCCAGGGCCACGCGGCCTGGCCGTAGACCTTACCCGGGGCGTGGCCGCGGAGGCGGCTGTCGAACCAGACGTAGCCGCATTGGCGCACCCAAGGGAATTGCACCGCCCCACGCGAGCGGGTTTCGGCATCGGTGAACAGGTAGTCGAGGACGTACGCGGCGAAAGGCGGAATATGGTGAACGTAGAGCCAGGTGACGTCGGGTCCGGCGACGGGGTAGTCGGGGCGTTGATACTGGTCGGTCAGACCGTCGAGATAGTAGCCGGGATAGTTGGTGAACCGGCCGATGGTGGAGTTGCGCGCGGCGACGCGGAACACGTCGTCGCCGGTGAGCTGGGCGAGGCGCAGGAAGTTGGGCGCCCAGGTGTTCATGGTGATGTTGGCGTCGTTCCCTGCCCGGGTGTAGGTGCTGGGCTGCTCCAGCCCGAGGCCGACGTTGCTCACCTGCCAGGCGGGGACGCGTTTTTCGGGCAGGGTGGCCGGCGGGAGGGTGAACTTGGCCTGTTCGTCGGACGTGCGCTGCGCGCCCTCGATGAAACCGCGGCGATACCGCAGGTCGCCGAACCACCAGACATGCTCGGCGCTGGAGTAGCGGCCGCCGGGGTGGATCGTGGTGTCCCCCGCGGGAACGACGGGCTGGGTCCAGAGGGTGGTGACGAGCCAGCGGGCGGCGGCGACGGAGGCGGCGAGAAAACGCGGTTCGCCGGTGGCCTCGTGCAGGTGAAGCAGGCCCTCCCAGTCCGGCACGAAGCTCAGGTTCACAAACGGCGTGGGCCCAAGGTCGCGCGTCGGGAGGCGGGTGAGGTTTTCGGCGATGTAGCGGTCGCCGCCGGCGATCGCGGCGTCGCGCCAGCGCGTGTCTCCGGTCATCCGATACAGGGCCAGCGCATCCTCGAAGGGCTGCACATGGCTGTAGCCCCGCGTGGTGCGCGGCTGGCCGGCGGCATCGACTGCGGCGGCGGCGAGGGCGGGGGTGCGACCCTGGGTGAGCTCGAACGCGCTGGTGACCACCGCCGCGCCGTAGGTGGACATCGGTCCCTTCATCGGCTGGTGGTGGTAGTAGTTGGATCCGATGGCGCGTTCGGCGGCGAAGTGCGCGCCGGGCCGCGAGAGCATGAACTCCAGCGCGGGCCGGGCGAAGCGGCGGTAGAAATCCTCGTCGCCGGTCAGAAGATAATAGCTCAGGTAGGTGAGCGGCGAGGAGTGCGAGACGACGTTGCGGCTCTCGATGTTCCACGGGCCCTTCGCGCGGGCGTCCCAGCCGGAGGCGGCCTCGTCGCGCATCAGGTCGTAGAGATTCAGCGCGGCATCGGACAAGGAGCCCTGCACGGGGCGCCGATAGTCGGTGAGGCCGAAGACCTGTTGGGCGGCGCCGCGATAGGCGGCGAACCAGTCGCCCGCCTGCGCCCAGACGCGAAAGCGGGCTCGGACAGGTTCGCCGTGGGCGGATTCGCTGCCGGGCTGGCCGAGGACGGGGGAATAGAGGAGCGGTTGGGCGAGGCCGGCCTCGTTGCGCAGGCCGAGCGCAAAACGGGAGTTGGTGGCGGACGGCCACGCGAACGGCAGGTCGGCCGGTTCGGCGGCGAGGGCGTAGGACAGGCCGTTGCGCTCCACGAGGGCCAGGGGGGTGGGCATCTGCGCGCTTTGGAGCAGGACGGGCTGCGCCGGGAAGCGTTTGCCGTGATAGAGAAAAGGCAGAAGCAGGAAATCGAACTGCTCGGCGGGCGCCGCCATCAGGCCGTGATAACCGAGCGAAACCCAGCCGGGTGCGGCGGGCTTGAAGTCGAGTGAGACGCGCGCCTGGGACTCGCCCGCCGCGAGGTGCCAGACGGCCTTCAACTGACCGGCGGGTATGGGGACGAAATCGAGTTCGACCGTGCCGGGGTCGATTTGGCGGGCGGCGACCGGGCGGAGGGGAAAGCATCGCGCGGAGGCCCAGGGGGCGGTCGGCGGACCGAGGCGGCTGCGGACGCTGGCACCGCCGGCCGAGAGTTCGACCGGGGGACCGAAGGCGTTGTCCCACGCTGGATGCACTTGGGTGCTGGTGAGGTGCGGGGGTTGGGCGGAGGGGCGAAACAGCACGCGGTAGCTCTCTGCGCCCGGGTCACCGGGCAGGGGTTTCCAACTCGAATCGGCGTGAACCGCCGCCCGCAGGGCGATCGCCGGTCCGGAGGACGTGGTGGTGCGATGAAACGTAAAGCGCACCGCGGCGTTTTCGAGGGTCGCGAGCGGGGCGGCGTCGACGGCCTGCAACGGCTCGGGGACAATCGCGTCCTGCGGAGCCGTCGTGCGAATGCTGAGAGGCACGGAGGGGGCGGCGGCCAGTTTCAAGGTCCAAGGCGTGCCCTTGGGGCGATAGTCCGGATCGTCGGAGAGGACGAGGGCATCGCAGCGGGCGGAGCCGGTGTTGTCTTCGCCAATCACCAGAAGGAGCGCGCCGGCGGGGAGCTCGAAGGAGCCGCCGTCCTCCCAATCCCAGCCATCGAGGCCCTCGCGTCCATGGCGGCCGAAAAGGACGGCTGCGCGGGTGGCGCCAAGGCGCACGGAAAAATTGCGGGTCCCGGGTCGGTCCTTGGGGTAGTCCTTGCTGCGCACCCAGAGCCGCCAGCGGCCGGCGTGGGGCAGGGCGATGGCCCCGGCGGCGGGGGCGACGTGGCCCTTGAGGTCGGACCAGAGTAGTTCGCGGGCCACCCGGGCGTCACGGGCGACGTGCCAGCCACCGAGGTTTTCCAGTTCCTCGGCCTCGATGAGGAGGGGCTTCGCACGCGCGCCGGGCGCGGCGGCGAAGGAGATGGCAAGGCCAAGGACGAGCGGGGCGAGACGGGCGAGGAGGGATTTCACGGCAGGATGACTTCAACGGGCGGGCTGGGCAGGAAAAGCCAAAGATAAGCCAGAGACGGCGATAGAAGGCGCGCGGCGACCACGGCCGAAAGATTTTTTAGAAGTCGGGTGCAAAGGGGCTGGAAAGCGGGGCGGGGGTGAGGCCGGCCGACATGTTCTCTAAAAGAATTTAAGAGTTGATTTAAAGAATAAAACAGGGCATGATCGGATCATGCTCAAACGGGGTTTTCGACAGGAACCGCCGCGGCTGGCCGCGGCCCGGGCTCTCCGCATGCCGGAGGGCGAAGGTGGCGCGGTTCCGTTTTCGGCGATCTGGCCAGGGGCCTCCCCCGTCGGGCGACTCCGACCAAATCCGGGCAAATCCGACCAAATCAAGGTGGATCAAGGCAGATCCGACCAGACCGCACCGAAATGAACCACGAAAACCATGAACGGAAACCGGGGTGGTGGCGGGGGCAGGCTCGCTTGGTCGCGAAGGCGCCAGGACGCGAAGGGCCAACGTGGGGCGTCCGGGCTTTTCACCGAACTTGGTTGCCTGGCGGCTTGGCGCATCACCCCTCCTCGGTCCGATCCGGCCGGGTGGTCGACGAAATCCGACCAAATCCGAGTAAATCCGACCAAATCAAGGTGGATCAAGGTAGCGGTGCGTGGGTTGGTTCTCCCCAACGCGAAGACATCACGACGCAACGGTCGATGGGATGCGCCTGCGGTGCCGGATATGGCAAAACGGATGAGACTGCGGTTTTCCTCGATCCGGCGCCAACGTGGGAAATCCGACCAAATCCAAGTAAATCCAACCAGCTCCAACCTCCACCGGTCGCCGCCGAGCGCGGTCGGTGGCGGCGGGGGCCTCCGGGCGGCCGCGACCCGGTCGAAAGATTTTTGCGAAATAGTGTCCAATCCGGAAAGGTTTGGACCTAGGAGAAGGAACAATGGATGGCCCCACTCCAGACGTTGACGACCAAGGCGAGGCGTTTTTGCGCCTCATGGCGGAGCATGAGCGCTGGCTGGCGGCCTACGTGTACAGCCTGCTGCCCGGAGCGGCGGACGCGGACGATCTTTTGCAGGAGGCCAAGATCGTGATGTGGAAACAGTTTGGGCGGTTCGAGGCGGGAACGCATTTCCGCGCCTGGGCCCGCACCATCGCACTCAACCAGGTGTTGAATCACCGCCGCGCGGAGAAGCGGAGGCCGTACGCCGCGCTCGACCAGGAGTTCATCGAGGCGGTGGCCGCGGAGATCGACCGGCGGCCCGAGAAACTGGACCTGCAGTCGGAGGCGTTGAAGCACTGTCTTCGGAAACTGCCCGAGGCCCACCGTGCCATCGTGGTCTGGCGCTATTATGAAGACTGTGGCGTCGAGGAGATCGCGGCGAAAAGCGACCGCTCGGTCGAGGCCGTCTACCGGCTCCTGAGCCGCATCCGCAAAGCGCTCGGCGAGTGCCTGAGCCGTCAGCAACCGTCATCGGCCGGCACCCCATGAACCCGGAAATTCCAGGCGGACCGCGCGACGAGCGGATTGACCGGGCCATCGAGGGGCTGCTCTCGGCGGAGGAGCTGGCTGTCTTCAAAGCGGACGTCGTGCGCGATCCGGCGCTGCGGGCGGCGTACGTGGAGCGCGGGTGGATTCATGCGTTGCTCAAGGCGGAACGGGCCCGGCTCCCGTCCCTGATCGACCGCCCGGCGGAACCGGCCCCGTCGAACACGGTGCGGCGCGGACCCTGGTATTTTGTGGCGGCCGCCGCGGGTCTCGCGGCGGCGGTGGCGCTCGGCTTTGCGCTGTCGCGAGGGCGCGGTGCCGCGCCGGAGCAGACGGTGGCCACGCTGATCCAATCGCAAAACACGAAGTGGGCGGGCTCGACCCTGCCCACGCTGGAGCGGTCGAAACTCGGCCGCGGCACGCTCGCGCTCGTCGAGGGGATCGCGACGCTGCGGTTCGACAGCGGCGCGACTGTCACCATCGAGGCCCCGACGAAACTGGAGATCCTCAGCGCGATGCGGTGCCGATTGATCGAGGGCTCGGCGACTGCGGAGGTGCCGGAGCCGGCGCACGGGTTTACCATCGATACGCCCGATCTGAAGGTGGTGGACCTCGGCACGCGCTTCGGCGTGACG
>JAPLTR010000435.1 GCA_026398065.1 Verrucomicrobiota bacterium
GGGAGCTCTCGGCTGATCGCGCAGCCATTCGTCCACCGGCCTTGAACCTGTGCGCTGTCTCTCCGCTGCGCGCTCGCTGCCGGTGTTGTCAGATCTTGGCATCGTGGGGATTTCCCGCGCGGCGGCCGGCGCCGGCGGCACCGCCGCAGGATGTGAAGACCCCATGGTTTCGGCGGGGGCGGGCGCTACACTCGGACCTATGAATATCCGTGGCCTCGTGAGTGGCGGTGCGTTTTTGTGGCTGGCGGCGACGGCGGGCGCGCAGCCCGGGTCCGGGGAGACCATCTCCAACCTCAACGTCGCCCACCACGGCGAGGCCAATGCGCACCACCGCTACGGGGTGTACGCCGTCACCGCCGACAACGAGGGGTTTGCGCAGGTCGCCAAGCTGTTTCGCGCGGCGGCGGTCGCCGAGGCGACCCACGAGTTTACCCACATGGGCGCGATCCTGAACCTCGGCGGCAAAGTCGAGTCGTCGGCGCCCGAAACCGTCGCCCCCGGGACCACACTGGCCAATCTCAAGCAGGTCGTCGCGGGCGAGAAATACGAACGCGACACGATGTACCCCGGGTTTCTCAAACTCGCCGAGGCCGAGCGGGCGCACGCGGCGGTCCGCTCCTTCGGCTTCGCCGCCGCCGTGGAGAAACAGCACGCCCGGCTCTTTGCCGAGGCCCTTGCGCAGGCGGGAAAGATTCCGGCTGTGGACTACTTCGTCTGCCCGATTTGCGGCACCACCACCACCGGCGCACCCGCCCCGGGCAAGTGCCCGACGTGCCAGAACCCGACTACGAAATATGTGAACATCCGCTGAGCCGGAGCCGCCGCGGGCGCAGCTCTGGGATTCACATGGTTTGCCGTTGTCTCACCGGGTCGGCCGGAAGAGGGAGCCGGATATCCAGCGCAAGTGCGGGACGGTCGGGAGCGCAACTCCGGCCCGCTTCCCGGCTTGAGCCGGTGGAACTTCCGGCCGGTGATCCGCTGCTCAAGCTCGACCTGACCGGCGGCGGACAAGCCCGGCGGCAAAAAAGGAGCAACGCGGATCCCGGCCGTCTACGTTGAGGCAACGGGTGACCGGGGCGCGACAGTTCCGCGCCTAACCGTTTCGCCGATATTGCTGACGGAGAGCTCTGGCGGGGCGGGACCGACGGAAACTGCGGAAGGGGGATGGTCGCGCCGGGCGAAAAGACTCGCAGGAAGCACCGCGCCGCGCTGGGGTGTGATCATGGACGCCGGGGAAGCGAACGTCGAGGTGCCGAAGCGGTCGCGCTGGCTGCGCTGGACGGGGATCGCGGTCGTGTTGGTGCTCGTGGCGGGTGCCGGCGTGGTTGTGCGGCAGGGCTGGCCGGTGCCGGGACTGGCCTACCTCTCCCCGCGCGGCCGACATATGCTCGTGCTGGCCCGGCTCAACGAGCGGATCACGCCGACGTATGTCGCGTTCCGGGCGCGGCATGGCTTCGGGCCGGACGCTTGGAAGGATCCCGAGGTCTGTGTGCAGGGAGCGACACTCCGCGCGATGCAGATGTCGCTCTACAACACGTTTTACCATGGCGACCGGACCCCGCCGACCAGCGCACGCCTCCGCGCAATCGCCGACCGGCTCGACGCCGACGACGGCGAGGACCTGAAGACTCCGGACGGCTGCCGCCGACTTTTCGCCTTGTTCGAGGAGGCCTCGCCCGCGTTCAAGAGCTACGGGCCGACGCTCGCCGTCTACGAACTCCGCGACGACGGCTCGATCCGCACGCTGCAGCCGAAGGAGACGCCTCGCCTAAAGCCGAACTAAGGAGGTCGGGACAAGGAGCGGACGGTGAGAGAAATTATGTTTCAATAATCAACATTATGGTTGATATTTAGTGAAACGAGGTGCATCGTCCGGTCCTCGCCTCAGCTGCGATCCAGTCCCGATCGTGTTCCGTCCCTGGAGCGCGCGGTTCCGCCGCGACTTTTCGGCGGGGCGGGGCCGGGAGGGGGACCGGGGCGAGCCCGACGAAATCCGACCAAATCCAAGTAAATCCGACCTGATCCCCGTGCCTCCCACCCGATCCAGCCTCGTGGTCCGATCTGCCGCGCCCGGACCGCACCGTAGCCGGCGCGGCTACCCGGGCCGGGGTCGGCTCGCGGGCGCTCGCCGCTACGGGGACGGGCGACCGGGGCGGGAAAAATCCGACCAAATCCGAGTAAATCCGACCAGATCAAGGTGGATCAAGGCTGTGGGCCCACGGAACACACGGACGACACGGAAATGAAACGCCCGCGACCGAATGAAATGAACCACGAAACCCACGAACGACGGGAAGGGGCGATCGGCCAGAGGTGTGGCGCGGTCGGCCTGACCGCGCGCCGGGCCGCTGACCCACGTGGGGTGAATCATATTTTGCCACAGAGAGCACGGAGTCCCGATCCGAGGACACGGAGCAAGCCACGGCGCGTGGGCCGGACCTCTGCTCAGTGGCCTCCGTGCCTCCTCCGTGTTCTCTGTGAATCACCCTCCGACGCTGCCGGAGTTCAGCGTGGGTCGAGGACGCATGCGGGCAGCACGGTCAGGCTGACCGTGCCACGTACGGAGGGTCGCTCAGGCAGGGGTGGTCGCGGGGGAGATCGCCTCAAATCCGACCAAATCCGAGTAAATCCGACCAGATCAAGGTGGATCAAGGTTGTGGGTCCACGGAACACACGGAAAAGAAACGCCAGCGCGACCGAATGAGATGAACCACGAAACACACCAAAAACACGAAACCCGGGCGGGAGCTCCGTGGGGTGAGCGGCGGAGGCCACCCGCAGCGGGCGGGGCGGGCGCGCTCCCGGGTGAATCCAACCAAATCCAAGTGAATCCGACCTCGTCCAACCTGACTGCCGGGACGGTCCGACGGCGGCGCTGGCGTTTGCCACTTGCGACGCTGGCGGGGGGACCTTTGCTTGCCCGTCATGGCTGCCCCTGCCGACGCTCCAGCTCTTTGCTCCGCCGTGCCCGCGGTGGAGCCGGGGGCGTTGTCGCACTGGGCGCTCATCCGGCGGCGGTTCGTCCAGCACCGGCTGGCGGTGGCGGCCCTGTTTCTGCTGGGGGTGCTCTATCTCCTGGCGGCGACGGCGGAGTTCTTCGCGCCTTACCCGCGGCAGTGGCGCGACCTGACGCACGCGTATTGTCCGCCGCAGTTACCGAAGTTTTCCCTCCGGCACGGGCTGTACGTGCCGGCGATGCGCAGTCACGTGGACCCGCTCACGTTCAAGCGGACCTATCTGGAGGACCCGGCGCGGGTGATCGGGCTCGGGTTTTTCGTGAAGGGCGAGCCGTACCGGCTCTTTGGGCTCATCCCGTGGGACCGGCATTTCTGCGGGGTGCGGGAGGGCGCGGTGCGGCGGGACGATGGCACGGCGCCGACGTTTTTCTTCCTCGGGGCGGACAAGTACGGGCAGGATATTTTCAGCCGGCTGGTCTACGGCTCGCGGATCAGCCTGTCGGTCGGGCTGGTGGCGATCGCGGTGACGTTTCTCCTCGGGGTGACGATCGGCGGCGTCTCGGGGTATGTGGGCGGGACCTTGGACAATGTGATCCAGCGCGTGATCGAGATCGTGAACGCGTTTCCGCAGATCCCGCTCTGGCTGGCGTTTGGCGCGGTGCTGCCGGCGGACTGGCCGCCCCTCTCGACGTATTTCGCGATCACGCTCGTGCTGAGCCTGCTGGGCTGGACGGGGCTCGCGCGCGTCGTGCGCGGAAAAATCCTCGCGCTGCGCGAGGAAGACTATGCGACGGCGGCGCGGCTGCTCGGGGCGAGCCACGCGCGGATTTTGTTTCGCCACCTGCTGCCGGGGTTCACGAGCCACATCATCGTGGTGCTGACGATGAGCGTGCCGGCGATGGTGCTGGGCGAGACCTCGCTGTCGTTTCTCGGGCTGGGGCTGCGGCCGCCGATCGTGAGCTGGGGCGTGATGCTGAAGGACTGCGAGAGCATCCAGACCGTGGCGAACTACCCGTGGCTGCTCATGCCGGTCGTGCTGATCGTGCTGACGGTGCTGTGTTTCAATTTCCTCGGAGACGGTCTGCGCGACGCGGCCGACCCGTATTCGACGAAATGAAAACCCTCCCTTGTCCCCGGGCGTTCGGATTTCAGTGGGTAGGGCCCGATCTCCGAGCGGGCCGTCAGGATATTCGGCCGCGGACCGGGCGCGCCATCACGGCCTGCCCGGAGGTCCGGCCCTACCCCCGGAGCCGTGCAGGGGCATTCGTGTCGGGCGTAAAGCCCGACCTACCAGGGAGCGCGGCGAAGAAAGCGGCGCCAGGTCGCCGCACTCCAAATTTGTCATGAACCCGCTCCCGACCAGGCCCTCGCCGGAATCCCTTCTGGAGGTGAGCAACCTCCGGGTCTCGTTCTTCACGGGCGAGGGTGTCGTCGACGCGGTGCAGGATGTGTCGTTCGACATCCGGCGGGGGCGGACGCTCGCGCTGGTGGGCGAGTCGGGGTGCGGGAAGAGCGTGACGGCGTACTCGCTCCTGCGGCTGGTGCAGTCGCCGGGGCGCATCCTCGGCGGGCGCATCGTGCTGCGGTCGCGGCGCGAGGGGGACATCGACATCGCGCAGCTCGATGAGGACTCGGGCCTGCTCTTCAAGGTGCGCGGCGGGCTGGTGAGCATGATCTTCCAGGAGCCGATGACGGCGTTGTCGCCGGTGCACAGCATCGGCAATCAGGTGGCCGAGGCGATCCTGATGCACCAGGATGTGAGCGAGGCGGCGGCGCGGCGGCTCACGATCGAGATGCTGAAGAAGGTGGGCATCACGAACCCGGCGCAGAGGTTCGACCAGTTTCCGCACGAGCTGTCGGGCGGCATGCGGCAGCGCGTGGTGATCGCGATGGCGCTGGTGTGCCAGCCGGAGCTACTGATCGCCGACGAGCCGACGACGGCGCTCGATGTGACGATCCAGGCGCAGATCCTCGGGCTGATCAAAAGTCTCCAGCGCGAGCTCGGGTGCTCGGTGCTGCTCATCACGCACGACTTCGGCGTGGTGGCGCAGATGGCCGACGAGGTGGCGGTGATGCAGCGCGGGCAGATCGTGGAGCGCGGGAGCGTGCGCGAGGTGCTGCGCAACCCGCTGCACGCACACACCCGCGCGTTGCTCGACGCGTTGCCGAGCCGGAGGGCCCGGACGTCATGAGCGCCGCGGTTCAGTCGGATCAGTCCGTCCAGCCGCTGCTCTCGTTGCGCGGGCTGACGAAGCATTTCCCGGTGTATGGCCGGGGCTTTCGCCAGAAGGCGGTCGGCGTGATCAAGGCGGTGGAGAACGTGACCTTCGACGTGGCGCCGGGGGGGGCGCTGGGTATCGTCGGCGAGAGCGGCTCGGGCAAGACCACGATGGCGCGCTGCATCCTGCGGGCGCACGCGCCGACGGCGGGCGAGGTGCTCTTCCGGCTGCCGGACGGACGCACGGTGGACATGGCGAAGCTCTCGGACCGCGAGCTGAAGCCCATCCGCCAGCACGCGCAGATGGTGTTCCAGGACCCGTTTTCCTCGCTGAACCCGCGGATGAACGTGCGCGACATCGTGGGCGAACCGCTGGTGATCCACGGGCTGGCGGCGGGGGCGGAGCTGGACGATCGCGTATCCGAAGTCTTGAGACGGGTGGGGCTCGCGCCGGAGCACCGGTCGCGGTATCCGCACGCCTTCAGCGGCGGGCAGCGGCAGCGGATCGGGATCGCGCGGGCGCTGATCATGCGGCCCGCGCTGATCGTGTGCGACGAGGCGACCTCGGCGCTGGACGTGTCGGTGCAGGCGCAGGTGCTGGACCTGCTGAAGGAGCTGCAGCGGGAGTTTCGGCTCACGTACCTGTTTGTGGCGCACAACCTGGAGGTGGTGCGGAATTTCTGCGACCGGGTGGCGGTGATGCGCAAGGGGCGCATCGTGGAGGTGGCGTCCACGCGGCAGATCTTCGCGGCGCCGCAGCATCCCTACACGAAAATCCTGCTCTCGGCGGTGCCCTCGCCGGACCCGGATGTGCCGATGAATTTCAATGTTGGCGAAGAGCTTGCCAAGCTCGACGCGGCGGGCTGAATCTGGCGCTCCCATGCTCGTCCATACTGTCTACTTCTGGCTCCGCCCCGACCTCACTCCGGCCCAACTCGCGGACTTTCGCCGCGGCGTCGAGTCGCTCGGCACGATCAAATCCGTCGTCCAGTGCTACGTCGGGACCCCGGCGAAGACGGAAAAGCGCCCGATCATCGACGATTCGTACTCCTTTGGCCTCACGGTCATCGTGAAGGACGTCGCCGGGCACGATTTCTACCAGGTCGACCCGATCCACCTGAAGTTCATCGAAACGTTTAAGTCGTTCTGGACCAAGGTTCAGATCTACGACGCGGCGTAAGCGGCCGGGCGGAAAAAGCCGCCGATTTCGAGGGAAAGGGCGGCCGGGTGAGTAGGCTTAAATTGACGAGAACTACTCATTCAGTTTCTAGGGTATTATGCCGTAAACTACGGCATGAACTCAAGTGACCCCATTGTAAGTCCCATCGAGAAGGTCGGCGTCATGATCGTCGAAGATCAGACGGCGATCCGCCACATGCTGTCGGCCTTTGTCGCGGCGATGCCCGGTTTCGCCGTCGTGGGCGAGGCCGGCGACGTGCCGGAGGCACTGAAGATCGCGGAGCAGACCCGGCCCCGGGTTGTGGTGCTGGACTGGATGCTGCTCGGCGGGGTGGGCCTGGACTTCCTGCGCGCGGTGCGGCTCGACCCGCCGCCGCACGTGCTGGTGTTCTCGGCGAACACGACGGAGCTCGCGGTGCGCGAGGCGCTGGCCGCCGGCGCGCAGGGCTACATCGAGAAGACGGCGAGCTTCACGGAATTTACCCAGGCGCTGAAGGCGGTCGCGGAAGGGCGCACCTACCTCGGGCCGGAAGTGTCCAAGACGGTGCAGCGCATCGTGACGAACCCGGAGAAGGCGGAGGTGAACCCCGAGCTGTCGGTGCGCGAGCGGGACGTGCTGCGCTTCGTGGCGGAGGGCCTCTCGTCGAAGGAGATCGCGGAGTGCCTCGGCCTGAGCGTGCGCACGGTGGAGAACCACCGGGCGAGCATCACACGCCGCACGGGCCTGCGCTCGGTCGCGCAGCTGACGCTGCACGCCGTAAGGCTCGGGCTGATACCGATGCCGACGGCCCCGGACGCGAAGGACAAGGAGCCGGGACGGTGAGCGCCGCGGCCGGGGTTATCCCTGGCCGGGCGGGCGCACGGCGGTTGCCGGCAGCCCATTGCAAGCAGGAGCACTCCGCCATGACCCCCTCCCTCCTCGAAGCCGGGCCCAAGGCCGTCGCCGGCCTGGACGAGCTGGTCGAGCACCTCGACGAGGTGGTGTTTCGCCTCGATGCGGACGGCTGCTGGACGTTTCTCAACGCGGCCTGGGAGCGGCGCCTCGGGTGGGCGCGCCGGGAGTGCCTGGGGCGCTCGGCGGTGCCGTTTATCCACCGGCGCGATCGCGCG
>JAPLTR010000618.1 GCA_026398065.1 Verrucomicrobiota bacterium
GGGGCGATTGCGTGCAACTACATTGGGCTGCATGACGACGAGATCGCGCGGCTGTGGTGCGGCTTTTTCTGTCACAGCCACTACGAGGGCGAGTTCAAGCATCCGGCGCCGGACGAGGCCGGCTGGCCCGGGCGTCTGCGGCGGCTCGGGGGCCGGCCGCAGTTTATCAGCCAGGAAGGGGGCACGGCGAAGACCGAGGCGGCGATCGCGGCGAGCGGGGTCACCGGGAATTTCACGTTCGCCGCGCTGCCGTTTCCCAACCACTCGGCCCGGTGGGTGCTGTGCGACGTTCCGCTGCGGCAGAAGGCGCGCGCGTGGCTGGCGGAGACGGTGCGGCGGGCGGAGAGGCGGACCACCCACTAAAGTTGTCTCCTGCGACGAGGTTCGGCTGGACTGCAATCTGGATAGGCCGTGACGGCGTTATTTCGGCCTCGATGAACTGTACGAGGTAAACATAGTTGAGGCCGAAGCATGAGCAGATTCAAAACGGGGAACCGGATCGAGGATGCAATCAAGCATCAGGACCCACGTGAACTTGAGTGGGCGTTGAAGTATGCACAGGGGCGTCTTAACTCTGGAGGTTATTCGTCCGAAACTGACGTTTAGCTGAAAACGAAATGTTATGTTCCTCGTCGATGGAGAGCCGGTGACGCCGGTAGATTCGCTGGTGGAAGCCAACGCCTTTGAGACGTTCGGCTCCGGCTCCATGCGCCGATGGGTAGAGGGTTGGTTTTCCCGCTATGGTCGTCGTCAGGATCTGAAGCTGGTCATGCGTCGAGTGGGTTCCTGGCAGCTCCCGCAATCGTTGGTCTGCATCGGAGGGGAGTGGCATCGCGCGCACCTTGAACAGACGTTCTGCGATGGTTGCGGTCATCGGGTGCGCGCCGCGGCAGTCTTGGACGTCGATTCGACCGCCGGTCTCAGTGAAGAGAACAAGCGTCTGGTCGATCTGAAGGCTTCCAGGCGGCACATTCTCTCCTGTCCCAGGTGCGGGGAGCGCTATAGGAAGCGACAGGTGTTCTGGCTATGGCCGGAAGAGACGGAGCCCAACTTGTCGGCGATGCCCCCGGGGGATCGTGGCGCATCTTGATCGGGTTTCCCTCGGCACCGGCTCAGAAATCCGCCACGACCCGGAGCATCGCGAGGACGGCGTCGCGCTGGGCGCGGGTGCCGCCGGGGTGGCGGATGTATTGGAGGTCGGGCTTGAGGGTGAGGTGGTCGTTCAGCCTGGCCGTGTAGCTGGCTTCGAGGACCTGCTCGTAGTCGGGGCGGGGAGTCGTCGGGTCGAGGAGGCGGGCGGTGGCGGCGTAGCGCGAGCTGAAATCGGCGTGGGCGAAGCCGAGGGCGGCGACGTCGGCGGGGCGGCCGGGGAGCGGGCCGGTCCAGGCGAGGCCGCCGTCGAAGACCCAGCCGAGGGTGTTGCGGTCGGCGGGGGAGCCGCCGAGGCGGGCAAAGGCGTCGACGCGGCCGGGTTTGCCGGGCGAGCCGAAGACGGTGTGCTCGGCGCTGGCGTAGAGGCCGGTGTTGCCGGTGTGGTCGCGGGGGGCGGCGCCGCTGGTGGCGAAGGCGCGGCCGGCGGAGTCGAACTGCTGGTCGGGGAATTTTGCGGTGTGGTGCCAGGCGCCGGCCTTGAAGCGGGTGCCGTCGGCGGGGGCCCAGGCGAGTTCGGTGATGGCGAACCAGCCCTGTGCGCCGCCGAGGTGGAGGTGGAGGCCGTCGCGGTTGACCTTGGGGTCGCCGAGGGCGGAGTCGAACGTATCGCCATCGTAGATCCCGAGGCGCCAGGTGGTGGTGGGCGTGAGTGTGCGGGCGAGGCGAAGGCCGGGGGCGGCGACGTAGAAGGCGGGCCCGGTGTTGACGGTGTTGGCGGAGATGAAGGCGGGCCAGCCGAAGACGCTATTGGAGAGCTGGCCGCCGCCGTCGGTGCCGGTGAACTCTTCGTCGGCGAGGAGGGCGCCGGCGCGGAGGGACCAGCCGGCCTGTTCGCCCTCGACCCACCAAGAGTAGAGACGGGTGCTGTCGTGGGCTTCGGTGTTGCTGGCGGCAAGGAAGTCGCCAAGGAAGCGGCCGGTGGGGCCGCGGCCCTCGTGATTGAGGACGCTCGCGTAGGCGCGAAACTGCGGGGCGTCCGGCCGGGCGGGGGAGTTGCGCCAGGCAACGTGGCCGAGGGTGAGGGCGTGCAGGGCCTCGCCGCGGCGGATGCCGCCGCTGAGGCCGGCGGAGCCCTCGAGGGTGAGGGTGAGCCCGGCGTCGAAGGCGGGCTCCGGTTCGGCGGCGAAGAGGGCGGTGGAGGCGAGCGCCAGAGTGGCGAGCGGGAGGGCGAGGCGCATGCGGGCGGGGTGGCGAAGCGAGGGAAGGGAGGCGGCGCCGCCCGCGGACTAGGCGAGCGCGGCCGACGGCAGAGCAGAAGGAGATTTGACGCGAGTTGAAGCCAAATCCGGCGAGCGGCCGGCGGCGGGGGCGCGCTGGCCACCGACGACGCGGGCGAGTTCGTCCACCGTTTGCTGCAGCTGTGCGGAGCGGGAGGTGAGCTCTTCCGCGACGCTGGCGCCCTCCTCGGCGCGGGCGGCGCCGGCCTGCACGATGCGGTCCATCTGGCCGATCGCGGAGTTCACCTGGTGGATGCCCTGGGTCTGCTCGGAGGAGGCGGTGGCGATCTGGGCGACGAGCTCGTCGACCTCGCGGGTCTTGGCGGCGATGGCGTGGAGATGGGTGGAGACGTTGGCGCAGACGACGACGCCGTGGTGGCTCTTCGTCACCGAATCCTCGATGCGCTCGGCGGTTTCCTTCGCGGCGGTGGCGGAGCGTTGGGCGAGGGCGCGGACCTCTTCGGCGACGACGGCGAAGCCGAGGCCGGCCTCGCCGGCGCGGGCGGCCTCGACGGCGGCGTTGAGGGCGAGGATGTTGGTCTGGAAGGCGATTTCGTCGATGGTCTTGATGATCTTCGCAATGCCGTCGCCGGAGGTCTTGATGGCGGCCATGGCGTCGTTCATCGCGGCGACCTCGGCGGTGCCGGATTCGGCGCTGGTGCGGGTCTGGCGGGCGAGGTCCTTGGCGCGGCCGGCGTTGTCGGCGTTGCGTTTGGCCATGCTGGAAATCTCCTCGAGGGTGGCGCCGGTCTCTTGGAGGGAGGCGGCCTGCTGGGAGGAGCCCTCGGCGAGCGCGGTGCTGGTCTGGGAGACGACGCTGGCGGAGCTGGCGTTGGCCTCGGCGGCCGCGCGGAGCTGGGCGATGATCGCGACAAAGGGACGGGGGATGCTGCGGGCGACGAGGTACCCGACCAGGAGGACCGCGAGGCCTGCGCCGACCGTGCCGCCCACCATGACGACCTGGAAGGCGCGCATGCTCTCGGCGGTCGCGACATTGGCGGCCTTGCCCTCGGCCTCGATGGCGTCGCTCAGGGCGGCCATGGCGTCCTCCATTTCGTGGAACGAGGCCTGAAGTTTATCGGACAGGACCTGGGCGGCGGGGAGGTCGGTGCCGGAGAGCCGGATGGGCTGGCCGACGACGTCGAGGTAGGCCCCGAGGGGGGTGGCGATCGCGGTCAATTTTTCGGCGACCGCGGGGCCGAGGGGCGTCTGGCGGTTGGCCTCGAGCTTTTCGCGGATGAGGCCGGAGTGTTCGGTAAAATCCTTCCCGGCCTCGGCGAGACCGGCGGTGTTTTTGGTCTGGGCGGCGATCATCGCGGCGGTGGCGTCGCCGCGGAGGGCGTCGTGCATCATGTCGGCGAACTGCTGGGCCTGGAGCGCGCTGGCCACGGTGAGCACGCGCTCGTTGCACCCGCGGAGGGCGGTGAACTGGCGGAACGCACACGCCAGCATGACCGCCAGGGCGACGATGGCGGCGAGGGCGACGCAGAGGACTTTGTGGGTGACGGTGAGTTTCACGGGAGCAGGCGGCGTGACGGTGGTGATGGCGGC
>JAPLTR010000680.1 GCA_026398065.1 Verrucomicrobiota bacterium
TGTTGGCGCGTTCTCGAAGGGAAGAGGAATCAGAAAGGACGAGGTTGTTGCGGATGGACTGCCCTGCGTTCGCTACGGTGAAATCTACACGCACCACAACGATTATCTCAAAGCGTTTAACTCTTTCATCACGCCGACAACTGCCAAGCAAAGCCAGCGCATCCAGAATGGCGATTTGCTTTTCGCTGGCTCCGGGGAGACGGCTGAGGAGATCGGCGGAGTGGTGGTCGAGATAAGCCGAGGGAGTCACAGTCCGGGAGAGTGCGGCGGAAAGGCCCGGAAGACACGGAAAAATTCTTCGGCATGTTCCGGTTGGTCATTGCGAGAGGCCGCGCTCTGCGCGGCGACGAAGCAATCCAGCGGGATCGCCACGTCCGGCCGAGCCGGACTCGCGATGACAAACCATTCTTCCCCTCGCGTGGAGGGGGAAACTGTGTTCAGTGACCCGCATGAACGAGGAGGCGAAAAAGATCATCGACCAGCTGGGACTCGAACCGTTGCCGCAGGAAGGCGGGTGGTTTCGGCGGACGTGGCTGAGCGCAGAAACGCTGCCCAGCGGCAGGGCGGCGGGCGGGGCGATCTATTTTCTGGTCACGCCGACGGGGTTCTCGGCCCTGCACCGGTTGAAAACGGAGGAGGTGTGGCTGTTTCATGCGGGCGATGCGCTGGACCACGTGATGTTCGGGTCGGAGACCGGCACGGTGAGCGTGAACCGGCTGGGCGACGACGTGCTGGCGGGCGAGGTGCCACAGCTGGTGGTGCCGGGCGGGATGTGGCAAGGGGCGCACCTGGCAGCGGGCGGCACCCGGGGTTGGGCGCTGCTCAGCTGCCTCATGGCGCCGGCCTGGGAGGAGCAGGAGTTCGAACTGGGCGACCGCACGAGGCTGCTGGCGGAATTTTCCTCGGCGCGGACCCAGATCGAGGCTCTGACGAGATGATTTTTGACAGGGCGGGTGGGTGGCGCATGCTGCGCGCAAATGTCCCTGGCCGATCTCAGAAAAGACTACTCCCTCGCCGGTCTCACGGAAAAGGATCTCGCGCGGGATCCGTTCCGGCAGTTCGAGAAATGGTTTCAGGAGGCGGAGGCGGCGAAGATCGCCGAGCCGAACGCGATGACGCTCGCGACCGCGACGCGCGACGGCCGGCCGTCGGCGCGCACGGTGCTGCTGAAGGGGCTCGACGGGCGCGGCTTCGTTTTCTACTCCAACTACGAGAGCCGCAAGGGGCGCGAGCTGGAGGCCAACCCGCAGGTGACGCTGCTGTTTCCCTGGATCGCGATCGAGCGGCAGGTGACGGTCGAGGGCGCGGTGACGAAGGTGGCGCGCGAGGAGAGCGAGGCGTATTTTCACTCGCGTCCGCGGGCGAGCCAGCTCGGCGCCTGGGTGGCGCAGCAGAGCTCGATCATCTCCGGGCGCGCGATCCTCGAGGATGCGATGAAGGCGCTGGAGAAGAAATACGCGGGACAGGACGTGCCGCTGCCGCCGAACTGGGGCGGCTTTCGCGTGGCGCCGGAGGCGGTGGAGTTCTGGCAGGGGCGGCGCAGCCGGCTGCACGATCGGCTGCGGTATCGGCGCGGCAAGGACGGCGCGTGGACGGTCGAGCGGCTGGCCCCATGAAGAAGAAAGCCCCGCGCGGCGGCCGGCGGGCGGTCAAACGCGTCCGGGCCGCCCGAACGGCGCCGGTGGCGCTGCTCGCCGCGGCGCTGCGCGCACAGAGCGAGGGCGTGTTCATCGCCGAGCGCAAATGCGGCCCGCAGGGGGTGCGGATCGTGTTTGCCAACGAGAGTTTTTGCACGATGACGGGCCATGGGACCGCGGACCTCGTGCACCGGGCGCATGGTTTTCTCCACCTGGAGCGGGCGGACCTCGAGCGGCTGCGGCACTGGCTGCCGAAGGCGAAGCCGGGCCAGCCGCTCGTGGGCGAGGGCTTTTTGCGGCGGGCGGACGGCAGCTCGATCGCCGCGGCCTGGAGTTTCGACCTGCTCGGCAACGGGCGCAGCCGGGCGACCCACATCGTCGCGACGTACCGCGACCTGACGGAGAAGCGGCGGCTGCAGGAGGCGCTCGTGCACTCGCAGCGCCTCGACGCCGTGGGCCGCCTGGCGGGCGGGGTGGCGCACGATTTCAACAACCTGTTGTCGGTGATCAATGGATACTGCGAGATGCTCGCGGCGCACGTGGCGGCGAACCCGCAGGCGATGCGCGAGGTGGCGGAGATCCACCACGCGGGGCGCAAGGCGGCGGCGCTCACCCAGCAGCTCCTGGCGTTCAGCCGGCGGCAGCCGTTGAACGCGCGGGTGATCCGCCTGAACGAGCTGGTGACCTCCAACGTGGAGATCATGCGCCGGCTCGTCGGCGACGCGGGGAAGATTGAGATCGAACTGGATCCCGGGCTGGCAAACGTACGGACGGACCCGGCGCAGTTTCAGCAGGTGGTGCTGAACCTGGTGTTGAACGCGCGCGACGCTTTGCGCGACCGGGGCCGCATCGTGATCACCACGGCGAACCGCGAGATCGCGCCGGCGCTGCACCGCCGGCAGACGGACACCCCGCCGGGCCGCTACGTGGCGATCAGCGTGGCGGACAACGGCACGGGCATGGATGCCGAAACGCAGAAGCACCTCTTCGAGCCGTTTTTCACCACGAAGCCCGAGGGCAAGGGCACGGGGCTGGGCCTCGCGCTCGTCTACGGGGTGGTGCAGCAGAGCGGCGGGTTTATCGCCGTCCGGAGCGCGCTGCTGGTGGGGACGACGGTCGAGATTCTGCTGCCGGCCGTCAACGAGGCGGTCGAGGAGCCGCCAGCGACGGTGGCGCCGCTGCCAACGACCCGGGGCACGGAAACGGTGCTGTTGGTCGAGGACGACGAGGTCGTGCGCAAGATGGTCGCGGGGATTCTGACGGCGGACGGCTACCGCGTGATCGCCGCAGCGACCGCGGGCGCGGCGTTGCGCGATCTGCGCGACCTGACCCGGCCGGTCCAACTGCTGATCGCGAATCTCGCGGGCGACGGGGGCAAATTCGCCCGGCGACTGGGGCGCACCCATCCCGACCTCCGGGTGCTCTGCACGGGACCGGCCGACGTGGGCAATCCAGGCTGGCTCGCACCCGCGCGGCTGGTGCGGCTGAGCAAGCCCTACGCGCTGAGCGAGCTGCTCAAGACCGCGCGGAAGCTGCTCGATGCGTGATAAAAGAGCCGTTGGCGGTCGCGCGGATTTCCTCTTTCTCCTTTTCGACGATGAACATCTTTCTCACGGGAGCCTCGGGACTGGTCGGTGCGGTGTTCGCGCGGGCGGCGGCGCGGCGCGGCCATCGCGTGACCGGTGTGGTCGGCACTTACGCCGGGGAACTCGACGGCGTTGCAGCCAAGCGCACGGTTGATCTGACGGACGAGGCGGCGACGAGCGCTGCGGTGCTGGACGCGTTTCCCGACGCGATCGTGAACTGCGCGGCGGTGTCGGTGCCCGAACAGTGCGAACTCGATCCGGCGCGCGCGCAGGTGCTGAACGTGGCCCTGCCGCAGACGCTCGCGCGGCTGGCGCATCACGTGAGCGCGCGGTTCATCCATCTCTCCTCGGAACAGGTGTTCGACGGCACGCGCATGACCCCCTACCAGGCGGGCGACGCGACCTCGCCGATCAATCTCTACGCGCGGCAGAAGGTGGAGAGCGAACGGGCGGTGCACGCGGCGGCACCGGAGTTTGCGACCACCGTGCGGGCACCGCTGCTGATGGGCGACAGCCCGGGCGGAAAACGCAGCCTCCACGAGCGGCTGCTCGCGGACTGGGCGGCGGGTAGGACCCCCAGGCTCTACACGGACGAATTCCGTCAGCCCTGCACGGCCGACAACCTTGCCGAGGTGATGGTCGAGCTGTGCGAGCGGCGCGACCTGCGGGGCGTGATGCACTGGGCCGGCACGGAGCTGATCTCGCGGCATGCACTGGGCGTGAGGCTCCGCGAACGATTCAAGCTGACGGAAGAACAGGCGCCGATCACCGCGGTGACGCGCGCAGAAACGCCCGACGCCGCCAGGAAACGGCAGGCCTGTCTCGCGCTGGATATTTCCCCGCTGGCGGGAAAACTGAAGACCCGGCCGCAGAACGTCGCAGAACAGGTGGAAGGATTGAAAGTGCCGCCACCGGTGCGGGACTGGTATCTGGGGCTGGCCAAGTGCTGAACGCCATGAACCTCGAAATTCTCCCCACGCGCACGGGCGGCGCCGCAGAAAACATGGCGATGGATTTCCTGCTGTTGCAGCGCTACCCGCGGGCGGTGCCGCGGTTTCGCCACTACGGTTGGCGCGGGCCGGCGTTTACATTTGGGTATTCGCAGAAGATCGCGTTGGTGCGCGAATCGCTGGCCGGAGTGGAACCGCCGTTCGAACTCGTCCGGCGCGCGACGGGCGGAGGGATCGTCGATCACCGGGACGACTGGACGTTTGCGCTGGTGATCCCGCGCGGTCATCCGCTGGAGGAATTGCGCGCCACGCAAAGCTACCGCGAGGTGCATGAGGCGCTGGCGGAGGCGTTGCGCGCGCAGGGCGTGGCAGCGAGGACAAAGCCGTGTGTCGACGAACCGGAGGCAGACAAAGACGCGACGCCAGGTCCGGCGGGCGTGTGCTTCCAACGCGCGGAAATCTACGACGTCGTCAACGAGCGCAGCGGCGAGAAAATTGCGGGGGCGGCCCAGAAGCGCAACAAGCACGGCCTGCTGTTTCAGGGCTCGATCTGGCGGCCGAGCGCGGAGACGGACGGGACGATTGACTGGGACAAGTTTGAGGAGGACTTCGCGGCCCAGCTCGCGAAAGCGCTGGGGACGGAGACGCAGCCGACGCCCTGGCCGGAATTTAACGAGGATGAAGTGAGCGGGCTCGTGGAACAGTACTCGGCCCCTGAGTGGACGGAGCACCGCTGACGCAAAGGGCTACTTTTTCGAAACGGGCGCGGGGGCGGCCGCGGCGGCGTTGGCCTCAAGCTGTTTTTCCCGGACGGCGCGCTCTTCCATTTTCCAAAAATAGAGGCCGCCGTGCTGCTGGCTGTCCCAACGAATCCAGCAGGCGAGGCCGGCGAAGAGGATCAGAATAGCGAGGGTGACGACGCGGCGGCGCTGTTTCGCGGCCTCCTTGTCCTCGTAAGGATCCTCCAGGGAGCGGTGCGAACCGGGCGGGAGCTTGGCGACGTCGGTGAGCGCAGTGCCGAAGGGGATGTTGATCTTCACGCGGCCGTTCACGGCCCAGCCGTTGCCCTCGAGGATCGGGCCAAGGGTGCGCTGGCGGAGCTTCAGCCACGCGATGACCATCGACGGGAGCGAGATGACGAGCATCAGGCCCAGGAAGATGAGCGGGAGCTTCCAGAACGGCACCTCGACGAACTTGGCGAACACCAGGGAGGCAAACGTGCCGATCGAACCGATGGCGACGCCGATGCCGGTGATGACGGCAAGGTCGAGTTTCTTGGGCACGTCAGGCTTGGCCTTGTCGGCGTTGGCGGTTTTCTCGGCGGCAGTGGCGAGCTTGGAGCTGGCCTCAGCGTCCGCGGCGGCAGCGCGTTTCGCAACCTGCTCCTCGATGAAGCGGAGAAATTTTTTGTAGGGGGACCAGAACGCCTGGCGGATGCTGATGGGATTGTCGACGATACTGGTGACGACGGTGTCCCAATCGCGTCCGGCGCGGTCGTAGAACACACCGTGCCGGCCGACGAAGAGGTAGTCGCTGTCGCCCTGCGTGAAGCAGGCGGCGATGACCATCGGCGGACTGCCGGCGCGGGTGCAGGTGCAGTAGGCGATGTAGGCCTTGCTCATCGCGGCGAGGGGATTCGGACCGTCGACGCGGATGCACAGCTCGGTGGACCGGCTGTCGAGGTAGAGGGTGCCGGACTGGAAAACGGCGTAGCGGTCGCGCGAGTAGAAGTCGGCGAAGTTGACGAAATTGTGCAGGAGGCCGCGGAGGTCGCGGTGGTAGCGGACGAGGCGCTCGACATCGCTGATCGCCTTGAACTCGGGCTCGAGGGCCTTGTCGGCGGCGACCAGTTTGGCGAGGGACGCGCGGCCAGTGCCGGCGAGGATTTCCTTCACACGCGCGAGGCCCAGTTTCTCGACGGTGCTGCCGGCTTTGCCGCCGAGCCAGGTCTCATAGGGGGCGAACGTGGAATTGAGGGCGGCCCAGCTCTCAGCCGTGAGGGTGGTCTTGGCGGCGCCGAGGACAGGGGCGACGGCCTTGGCGTGGAGGGTGGCGAGCGCGGCGGCCCAGGCGGGGTTGACGCCCTCGAGGAGTGGGAGGGGTTTGCCGGCCTCGATGCGGGCGAGCGGAAAGCCGCTGACCTCGGCAGCCGTGATGCTCAGATCCTTCGCGGCGATGGCGAGGTACTCGGTCTCACTGCGGTTCAACGCGGCGAGGGCGCGGGTGTCGAAGGCGGCGAGGCGGGTGCGGGCAAAGTAGTCCTCTACCTTGGCGCGGACGGCCTTGAGGGCGGAGACGGCGGCGTCGGTGGCCTCGCCGAGAACGGCGATCTCCTTGGTGGAACTCTTCTCGACCCAGGCGGCATAGGAGGCGAGATCGGCGAAAAAAGCGTCGATCTTTTCCGCCGTGACGCCGATGGAGCCGGTGCGGTCGGCGGTGCCACCGGCACAGGCGATGATGTCCTTGATGAGGGTCTGGACGGAGGCGTCCTCGGTGGCCTCGGGTGGGATCACCCCATCGCCGTTGAGGGGGCTCGCGGAGAAGATCTTCGCGGTGTTGGCGGCATCCGCGACGGTAAGTTCGGTGGCGTCCTTCTTACCGAGGTTGATGAGAATCTGTTTCGCGGAAGCCAGGAGGATCTTGCCGTCATCGGTGGTGGCGTTGATCGCAGCAAGCGGTAGCGCATCAGTCCCCCGTAGGAGAATAGCGGGGTCAGTGAGGCGGGCGGCGGCCCAATTGATGGCGGCGAGAAGCTCGGGGACGCGGATCCGGGCGTCGCCGTCGCTGTCGATGAGGGCGAGGGTCTTCTCGTCGAGCTCGAGGCCCTTGACGGGACAACTCAGGGCGACCCAAAGCTTTTGGTCGAGCTGGTTGAGCGATAGGAGATCGGCGGTCGTCTTGAGGGCGACTTGGTCGAGTCCGCCGGTGCGGAAAAAATTCCAAGTATGGCGCGCGGCCGAGGTCGGTTGAGCGTGGAGCATGGCGGAGACTCCTAGTGATAGTCGTTTAGGGGGCAATCCTGCCGTGGCAGAATCCTCAGGCGGCTCGCGGGCCGAAGTCGGCGAGATAGTGCTCAACGATGGTTTTGAGGGGGGGCGGCGGCGATAGGCCCAACGCAAGGGCGCGGGAGCCGTCGATGCTTACAGGCCAGTTGCTCACGATGTTCTGGATGTGGGCGTCGAAGGCATCGACGATCGGGCCGAGCGTGAGCCGGCGCTCAGCGGCAATTTCGCGCAGGACGGTCTCGGCGAGCTGCGGCGTGACGGTGTGCGCGGGGAGAACGTAGGCGCGATCATCCGTGAGGGCGGACTCCGCGACCTCGTGCAACGCGATTAGCGAATCGATCACGGTGCGGTAGCCGGTCATCGGGTGGCGCTGGTCGCGGCGGATGGGCAGGGCGCAGGGCTCGCCGTTGAGCGGTTCGCGGAACATACCGCTGGCCCAGCTCGACGCGGCGGCGTTGGGCTTGCCGGGGCGGACGATCACGGTGGGGAGGCGCGCGGTGCGGCCGTCAAAGTGACCCTTGCGCGAGTAGTCGTTGATCAGCAGTTCGCAGACGGCCTTGGTCATCCCGTAGGTGGTTTGCGGCGTGAGCTTCGTGCGGTCGGTGTTGGGGTTCTGCATCGCTTCACCTCCGAAGCAGGCGATGCTGCTCGCGAAGATGACGCGGGGAACGCCCGCCACCGCACGCGCGGCTTCGAAGACGTTTCGTCCACCATCGAGATTGACCCGCAGCGCGTCATCAAAGCGCTCCTCACATTCCCCGCTGACCATGGACGCGAGGTGGAACACTGCGGTGGCCGCATCGGTGCCGACGGCGGAAAAGACCGTCCCGCGGTCGCTGATGTCGCCCTTCACCTGTTTCACCCGGGAGTCAGCGAACGGACGGGGGAAGAACGCGTCGAGCAGGACGATTTCGTGGATGGGCTCGGGTGCCCCGGATGGGCCGGTGAGTGC
>JAPLTR010000655.1 GCA_026398065.1 Verrucomicrobiota bacterium
CCACCTGGTGCGGCCCCTGCGTCGCCTCCTTCCCGCAGGTGCGCGAGCTCACCGCCCACTACAAGGACATGGACGTCGTGGTCGTCGGCGTCACCAGTATCCAGGGTTCCATCACGGGCCTGCAGCCGTCGAAGATCGACACCGCGGGCGACCCGCAGAGGGAGATGGCGCTCATGGCCGACTACATCAGGGCGAAGGACGTCACGTGGACGGTCGCCTTCAGCGACGAGGAGGTCTTCAATCCCGACTATGGCATCACCGGCATCCCCCACATGGTGATCATCGCGCCCGACGGCACGATCCGCCACCGCGGACTGCACCCCGCGATGCCGCACGCCGAAAAGGTCGGGATGATCGACGCGCTCCTGAAGGAGTTCAAACTCCCCATCCTCGCGTCCGCGCCCAACCGCTAGGCGCCAGCCGCGGGTCGGTCCGCCCGACCGCCCTTCCCGGCCTCTGCGCGGGCGGGCGCAACAACTGCGCCCCTTCCGCCAAGAACTGCGTGGCGAACCCTCCGGTTTTGGAGGATAGTTTGCCATGAAAACGATTCTTGCCCCGATCGATTTCTCCCCGGCGAGCTCCGCCGTCCTCACCCAGGCGACCGCCCTCGCCCGGTCGACCCAGGCCCGCCTCATCCTCCTCAGCGTCGTCCAACCCCCGCTCGTCACGAGCGACTACGGCCCGCTCGTGGAGAACATGTCCGAGATCATCGCCGCCGCGGAGCGCTCCGCCTCCGAACGCCTCGAGAAGGTCCGCACCGAGCTTCTCGCGGAGGTGCCCGTCGTCGAGACCGAGCTCGCCGGCGGCGCGCCGGTGCAGGCCATCGCCGACGCCGCCAAACGTTTCCAGGCCGACTACATCGTCATGGGTTCGCACGGCCACACCGCGCTGTACGACCTCGTCATCGGCAGCACCACGCACGGCGTCCTCAAGCGCGCCAAGTGCCCCGTCCTCATCATCCCGGCGTCGTGACCCCCCGCCGTACCAAGTCCCCCGATACGCCCCATCCACCGCCAGTCCTTCCTCCCATGCACTCCACCGTTTCCCCCGTCGACCATCTCGCCGAGCTCCGGGCGACCGTTCCCGCCAAGTGGCTCTGGCATCTCGAGACCCTGCTCCGCCTCCGCGAACGCCTCGACGGCCAGGCCCACGGCCATCTCGCCGACGCCGGCGACACCCGCAAGACCGACCACGACTTCGCCGACCGCGCGAGCGACGAGAGCGAGTTCGAGGCCCTCATCTCCGCCGTGCGCTCCGAGGAGGGCGTGCTCACCGAGATCGACGCCGCCCTCGACCGTCTCCAGCGCGGCACCTACGGGATCTGCGAGGTCAGCCTCCTCCCCATCCCCTACGCCCGGCTCCGCGCCCTGCCCTGGACGCGACACCGCCGCGAGGTCGCCGCGCAGCTCGAGGCCGACCGCCTGCCCTGAGGGCCGCGGCCGGGTCGTATCATAATTTAAACTACAAAAAAGGCGGACGTGGCCCGGGGGGCTCGTCCGCCTCGCAATGCCGTCCGGCCGGGCTTACGCCGACGGGGCGGGCGCGTCCGGCGCCTTCGGCTCCTCCGGCGCGGGGGCGGCCGGGGCTTCGGCAACGGGCTCCGCCGGGGCGGGGGCCGGTTCGGCCGCGGGCGCGGCCGCCTCGGGCTCAGGGGCCGACGCGGGCACCTCGGGGAAGTTCTCCGGATCGTGCTCCTCCGCCTCGACCTCCTTCTTGCGCGCCTCGACCATCGGCGGCGGCGCAAACAGGCGGCCGTCGATGAACTCGGTCACATAGCCCTCGCGGACCAGCCACACGAGGTCGCCCTGCAGCCGGGCGAGCTTCGCGCGCTCGTCGATCGTGAGGGTCGGCTCGGCCGCCGGAGCCGGGGCCGCGGGGGCCTCCGCCGCCGGGGTGCCGTCCGCCACGGGCGCGGGCGCGGCCGGGGCCTTCGTCGGCGCGGGCAGCGTGAGGCCCAGGAACTTCGCCGGCAGCTCGCTGGCGCGGACCATCGCGTGCGACTCGATGTACGAGATCAGCGCGCCGATGCTGTCCGAGAACGTCTGGCCCGGGACGCGGAACTTCCGCTTCACCGCGCACACGTACGAGACGCCCTTCGAACCCTTCTTGAAGATCGTGAAATGCTCGCGGCGCAGGCGCCCGCGGAGGGCGTTGGCCGTGTCCAGGGGGAACTTGCGCTGGCGCTCCAGCGCGCCCTCGATGGCGCGGCGGATCTCGCCGGGGGGCATGGTCTCGGCGACCTTGCCGTGGAAGCGCGCGCTCTCGGTCGTGCGGACGACCTTGTCGCGGGCCTGCGTGAGGAGATAGAGGCGGGCGTCCTCGAGCGAGTCGAAGGTCGGCGCGACCGGGGCGGGCGCGGCCTCGGGG
>JAPLTR010000641.1 GCA_026398065.1 Verrucomicrobiota bacterium
TAGGCGATGCCGCCGGTGCCGCCGAACGAGGCGATGAGCGCGATGGGGCGGCCGAGGTTGGTCTGGAGGGCGGCGGGCTGCTGGATGACAAACGGCGCCGAGGGGACGATGCGGACGAAGACGGTCTGCGCAGCCGAGGTGCCGACGGAGTTGGAGGCGGTGACGGTGTAGGCGCCGTTGAGCGTGACGACGCCGGCCGGGATGTTGACCCGGCCGCCGGTGAAGCCGCCGCCGTTGGCACCGGGCCCGGTGTAGGAATAGCTGAGGAACGCGGAGCCGGAGGCGTTGATGGGGATCGTGAGCGGGGCGCCGGCGGGCACCTCGCGGTAGAGCGGGGCGAAGGCGACGATGGCGGGCCCGTTGGCGCCCCCGAGCGACTGGGAGTTGAGGCGGGCGAGCTGGGTGCGGGCGAGGCCGTTGAGGCGGGTGAAATCGCCGGTGACGAGGGCGCGGCCGTCGTCGAGGGCGAAGAGGCCGGCGGGCGCGACGCTGGCGCCAGCGGCATTCTGCAGGCCGGTGCCGGGATTGTAGGTCGCATCGACGCTGCCGTCGACATTGAGGCGGGCGAGCTGGTTGCGGCCGATGCTGTTGAGGGTGTTGAACAGGCCCGAGAGCCAGGTGCGTCCGTCGGGCGTGAAGGAGGCGGCGATCTGCGTGGTCGCGACGTTGGGGTTGATGGTGAACGACGCGTCGAAAAGCCCGGTGGCGGAGAACCGCTGGACGGTGTAGCCGGTGCCGCTGACGGCGACCATGATCCGGCCGTCGGCGAGGACGCGGAGGGCGCGGAGCGTGCTGTTGAGGCCGAGGGCGATGGTGTTGAACGTCGCGTCCACGGCGCCATTGGCGTTGAGGCGGACGAGATTGGTCACCTGCACGGGGTTGGGCGGCGAGGAGAAGCCGGTCACGACGAGCAGGATCTTGCCGTCGAGCTGAACGTCGAAGGCCTGGGTGGTGCCGAGATTGGTGGTGGTGGAGCTGCTGCCGGTGGGGATCGGTGAAGCGGTCCACGTCGGATCCAACGCGCCGGTGGGCGTGAGCCGCGTCAGCGAGGTCGTGTTGTTGTGAAGGAGGATCCGGCCGTCGGGGTCGACGACGATCTGGGTGATCGAATTCGTGGTGGCGAAGGACGGCGCAAAGGTGGGGTCGAAGGAGCCGTCGGCATTGAGGCGGGCGACGCGGTTGCGGGGCGTGCCGTTGACGGTGGTGAACGAGCCGCCGAGGAGGACCTTGCCGTCGGACTGGACGGCGAGGGCGAGGACGGTGCCGTTGGGATCGATCGGGGCCGGCCTGAACGAGGGATCGAGGGAGCCGTCGGCGTTGAGGCGGGCGAGACCGTACTGGGGCTGGCCCTGGCTCAGGAAGAGGAAGTTTCCGCCGATGAGGATCTTTCCGTCGGGCAGGGCGACGGCGACGCGCGGCGCGACGTTCAGCGAGGGGCCGAGGGTGAAGGCGGTGTCGACGGGGTCGGCGGCGGGAAAGGTGGTGGTGACCACCAGGGCCGCATCGCTGCTGACGACGGCGCCGCCGTGGTTGGAGACCACGCAGGAGTAATTGCCGGAGTGGCCGCCCTGAACACTGGCGAGGAAGAGCGTGTCGTCGGTGGCGCCCTCCAGCGCGATGCCGTCACGGCGCCACTGATACGCGAGCGGGAGCGAGCCGCGGGCGGTGACGGTGAAGGCGACATTGCCGCCGACGGCCTCGATGACGGGGACCGGTGGCGCGGCGATCGAAGGCGCGGTGACCGACGCGGGAGACTGGAGGATGGTGCCGGACTGGCCGACGGCGATCGCGGAGGTGGGGCCGGCGCCGTCGCCGAGCAGGATCATGCCGGGGTCGAGGCCGGTGTTGCGCTCGGTCCACGAGGTGCCGTCGAACGAGGTGGCGAGGCCGCCGCCGACGTGGCTCGCGGAGCCGACGATGAGGAAGAGGTTGTTGAAGAAGGCGGCGCCGCGCGCGGAGATGTCGCTGGTGGTGGGCTGCTGCGTCCACGTGAGGCCGTCGCGGGAGGAATAGGTGATGCCGGCGACGCCGAGGGTGCCGACGGCGACGAACTGTTTCCGGCCGTAGGCGAGGCCCTCGATCTGGCCGGAGGCGGGCACGCGGTTGTCATAGCTGATGCCATCGAAGGTGGACTGGATGCCGCTGAGACCCGTCGTGACGAAGGCGGGCGCACCGTAGGCGAGCGCGCGGAGATAGCCGCTGCGTCGCGTGAAACCGTAGCTCCACGTGAGGCCGTCGGCGGAGGTCCAGCGGCCGCCGGCATCGTCGACGGCGACGAAGGTGCCATTGCCGTAGACGACGTTGTTGACGCGGGTGCCGCCGTTGATGCGGGGCGTCCACGTGATGCCATCGGGCGAGGTGAGGATGAGGCCCTGGCTTTCGTTGATGGGCGCGGTGCCGCCGACGACGACCCAGAGGTTGTTGGCGTAGGTGACGCCGACGAGCCAGCGGGTGGGAAAACCGGAATTGCGCTTCGTCCACGTGATCCCGTCGGGCGAGGTGACGATGGTGCCCAGCTCACCGACGGCGACCCAGAGGTTGTTGCCGTAGGCGACGCCCCAGAGGGGGGTGGTCACACCGGAAGTGCGGGGCAGCCAGGTCTCCTGGGCGCGCAGGGAGACGGGGGCGAGGGTGAACAGGGCGAGGAGCAGGAGCAGGGACTTTCTCATAAGGGGGCGGCGGGCTTGGCGGCGCAGGCGGTGCAGGGCTGGGCCGTGAGCTCGGGAGGAAGCGGGAGGCCGCGGAGCTTGTGCTCGATGAACAGCCGCACGTGACCGAGGGTGCGGAGGTGGCGGAGTTCCTCGTTGTTGATGGTGACCGGGAGCACATCCTCGGTGAGGATGACGATCTCCATCATCGTCAAGGAGTCGAGACCGAGGTCCTCGATCAGACGCAGATCGTTGGCCGGTTCGGCGAGCTTCGCGCGGAGTTCGCGCTCGACGAAGCGCTCGATGACACCGGTGACGATGGCGGGCAGGTGGGAGTAGTCGCCGGTGGCGCGGAAGGCGCGCGCGGCCTCGTAGGTGGCGGGCGAGCAGCGCTTGAGCGCCTCGCGCAGATGGGCGTCGTCGACGGCGGAGTGGGCGTCGGCCGGTACGGGGGCGGGAGCGGCAGCGCGGCTGGCCACGGGCAACTCGGCCAGGGCGGGCGCGGACGGGGCGAGGAGAGGGGAGGTGGTGTTCACGGCGGTGTGAAAAGGATGACAAGCCCCGGCGGTAAACCCGCTAGCAGGGGCGGAAGAAATCGATGGAAGGTGCGGGGTCGACAGACGGCGCGGTGGGGAGTGGCGGAGCGATCCACTCGCTCACGCTCGCGGCCACGGCACTGGACAAACCGCGGGGCGTGAGACCACTCGCTCACGCTCGCGGCCACTGGCCGGATCAGAACGTCGCGGTGAGCGAGAGGGAGTAGGTGCGGTTGCGCCAGTCGCCGTAGGGCTGGACGCCGGCGCCGGAGGAGTCGTAGACGTACTTGGGGAATGGCGCGCTGAAGACGTTGTTGACGCGGAACTGGGCGCGGAGGCCGTACCGGGTGTCGTGCCACGGGAGCCAGCGGCCGAGGTCGGCCTGCACGTAGGGATCGAACTGCCAGAGCGGGCGCAGGCGGTCGTGGCCCTGGTCGGGCCAGTCCTTCACGGGGAGCACGCGCGAGTGATAGTAGTGGCCGTCGAAGCCGAAACCGAAGTCGCGGCGCGACCAGCTCGCGCCGAAATTGGAGCGGTACTTCAGGAGGCCGGGCGCGGTGCCGTCGGGCCGGCGGAGCTGGTCGACATTGGGGAGGCCCGGGGCGAGGCGGCTCTTGTAGCGCTGGAAGTAGAGGAGCCGGGCGTAGACCTCGAGGGTGCCGCCGAAACACTGCGACCACGCGTAGTCGACCGCGGTGTTCCAGTTGAGGGAGCGGCGGCTGGTGCCGTTGACCGTGCCGGTGTAGACCGTGGTGACGCGGCCGAGGCCGAAGGGATCGCCGGGGGCGACGGGTCCGCGGAAGACCCGGTCGGGGAAGACGCCCTCGTACTCGAGCAGCGTGTCGGGCCCGAGCAGGATGAGGGCGTTGGTCTTGCGCGTATCCACAAAGTCGAGCGAGGCGCGGAAGCGGTGCGCCCGGTTGGCGCGCCGGAAGAGGGCGCCGACCGTCTGCGTCACGGTGGCCTCGGAGGCGAGGGAGAAGTTGGGGACCTCGATGACGTAGGCGTTGTACTTCTCGCCGAGGCGCCGCGGATCGACGATGAGCTGGGGATCGACGCCGATGGTGCCCTCGGGGGGCGGGCCGAGCGCGAGGCGGCTGAGGGTGGGCGAGGGAAAGCGGTTGGAGGTGGTGAAGCTGCCGCGGCCGGACACACCGCCCACGAAGTCGAGCTTGAGGGCGGCGGTGGGGGCGACGTTGGCCTCGGGCGCGTAGTCGGATGCGATGTAGCGGACGGCAAGATCCGTATCCGCTTT
>JAPLTR010001003.1 GCA_026398065.1 Verrucomicrobiota bacterium
TTTCAGCGTGAGGCCGGAGCCGACTCTATCGCGATCAACGCCCGACACGCCAACGCCCTCACCCAAGCTCGTGAATGCCTGGTTCAGGCTCAGGCCAAGCTCTCCGATGCCGGAGCCGTGGAGCTGCTGGCCAGCGACCTCCGCGGCGTGCTCGCGGCCTATGGTGAGATCTCGGGCAAGGTGGACAACGAGCGGATGCTCGACGCCCTCTTCGCGACCTTCTGCATCGGGAAATAGCGCCCTTGCCCTCCCCCGGCATTCTGCGCAACGTCGCGCGCTATTTTTCACCAACCTGACACCTGATGTTTCACGACGGGACTACCTTTGATGTAATCGTATGCGGTGCCGGCCATGCAGGGGTCGAGGCGGCCTTGGCCGCGGCGCGCATGGGCGCCTCCACCCTGCTCCTCACGGGCAACATCGACACGATCGCCCAGATGAGCTGCAACCCGGCGATTGGCGGCTTGGCGAAGGGCCAGATGGTCCGGGAAATTGATGCGCTGGGTGGCGAGATGGCGATCAATACCGATGTCACCGGCATTCAGTTCCGCCTGCTCAACGAGTCCAAGGGCCCAGCCGTCCAGTCTCCTCGTGCCCAATGCGACAAGAAGGCCTACCAATTCCGCCTCAAGCACACCTTGGAGCTTCAGCCCCATCTGCAGATCTTTCAGGCCACCGTCACCGGCCTGATCTTCGAACACGGCAAGGTCGTTGGTTGCCGGACCAACCTCGACATTGAGTTTCGCGCCCGGGCCGTGGTCGTGACGACGGGCACCTTTTTGCGCGGCCTGATGCACATCGGCCAAAACAAGAATGAAGGCGGCCGCTTGGGTGACTTCAGCGCCAAGACTCTCTCAGCCAGTTTCCTTGAGGCGGGCATTGAACTTCGTCGCCTGAAAACCGGAACGCCTCCGCGACTCTTGGGCCGGAGTCTCGATTTCTCCAAGATGGATGAGCAAAAAGGTGACGCCACCCCGACCCTGTTTGCGTTCCACGATACCCGCGATCCTCAGGATTTGTTCCACGTGGAACATACCGGCGAACGCCGCCTCGGCTGGTCGCCCGGTTGTGAACAAGTTTCGTGTTGGATGACCTACACCACTGCGGAGACCGCGCAACTCGTCCGCGACAACCTCTCCAAGTCTGCCATGTACAGCGGAGAGATAGAAGGCGTCGGACCAAGGTATTGCCCAAGTATTGAGGACAAATTTGTACGCTTTGCCGACAAGCCGAGGCACCTGCTTTTCCTCGAACCGGAGGGTCGGGCGACCAACGAATTTTATGTGAATGGCTTGTCAACAAGTCTGCCCTTCGACGTCCAGCTCCAGATGGTGCACAGTATTCCCGGTCTTGAGCACGCCCAACTCCTGCGCCCGGCCTATGCCGTGGAATACGACTTCGCGCCCCCGACGCAGCTCTTCGCGTCCTTGGAGTCCAAGAAGGTCGAAAACCTCTTCTTTGCCGGCCAGATCAACGGGACCTCGGGATATGAGGAAGCCGCGGCCCAGGGGCTCATCGCCGGCGTCAATGCGGTCAACAAGGTGAGGGGAGGGGCCCCGCTGATTCTGCAACGTCACGAAGCCTACATCGGAGTTTTGATCGACGATCTCGTCACCAAGGGGACCAACGAGCCCTACCGGATGTTTACCAGCCGGGCGGAGCATCGCCTGCTCTTCAACCATGGCAGCGCCGAAGGCCGGCTCATCCACCATGCCAAGGCCCAGGGCCTGCTCTCTGCGACCCGAATCCAGCGGATCGAACATAAGCTCGCCGACATCGCCCGGTGGGTCACGCTGTTCGAGACGGGCAAGACCCGCGGCGGCACTTGGGCCGAGGCAGTCCGTCGCGAAAAGGAGGCGGCGGTGCTGCCCGAGGAATTCTCGAAACAGCCCGTCGCGCTCCGCGACGAGGTCCTCTATCGGGTCGCCTACCAAGGCTATTTGGCCCGCGAACAGCGCCACGTCGAGAAACTTGCCCATGTCGACAAGATCCGTTTGCCCGCTAATCTCGACTATTCGACCATACGCGGCCTGCGCCGGGAAAGCGCTTTGAAACTCAGCGAAATAAAGCCCATGACGCTCGGCCAGGCCAGCCGCATAAGTGGTGTAAACCCCTCTGACATAAGTATTTTGATGGTAATGCTCGAAACCCGTAGGGCAGGGGAGTAACCCCTTTTTCGACCCACTTTGATCTCTCTCTACTCCGTGGAAAATCCCACCCGCACCGCCCAGTTTCTTGCCATGATGGAGGAGCGCCGCCGCGACCTCCGCGAGCGCCATGCTCGCGTACTTCCGCCCAAGACCACGTTTACGTGGGAGATTGGCTGTGGTCATGGCCATTTCCTCACGGCCTACGCGCAAGCGCATCCGCAAGAGATTTGCATCGGCGTCGATATCGTCAGTGATCGCATCGAGCGCGCCGTGAAGAAACGGGACCGCGCCAAACTCGCCAACCTCCACTTTATCCACGCCGAGGCCCGGCTCTTCCTCGAAACCCTCCCGCCGGACACGACGTTTTCGCGCTTGTTTGTGCTCTTTCCCGACCCGTGGCCCAAGGCCCGCCACCACAAGCACCGCATCATGCAGCCGGATTTCCTCGCGGACGCCGCTAAGCGGGCAGGGGAGGGCGCTCGTCTCTATTTTCGGACGGATTTCACTCCCTACTACACCGATACCAAGGGCGTGTTCGAGTCCCATCCCGACTGGACTTTGCTCTCGGTCGAGGGTGCACCGGGCAATGAGACGTGGCCCTATGAACGGGAAACGGTGTTTCAAAGCCGGGCCGCGGCCTATCACTCCCTAGTAGCGGGTCTGAAATCGCGCCCTGCCATTGTCTAGTATTACAGGCGCCGCGGGCACCCATAAGTTCGGGACCGCAAAAAATGCGCAGTCCCTAATTAGTCCGCGGCGCGGAAAAGGAAGCCATTTCAGAGGTTGACGGAAGGCGGGACGCTAGCCTTTGCTCTTCCCTTTCTTTCCGGACAAACCCGTTCACGCTGCATGTCACGAGGCTTCAAACTCGCCACTTTTCTCGCATCTCTTGCTCTCACCGCCACCGCATTTGCGGAGGGGGTTGAGCCGAGCGCTGCCCGCCTGCCTGAACTGGGCGGCATCACTAGCAGCATGTTTACCGGCTGGATCATGTCCGCGCTGCTTGTAACGCTTGTATTGTTTCTGGTGGGCAAACCCAAGGTTCTTCCGTCGAAAGGTCAGGCTGTGATCGAATCGCTGATCGAGGCGCTCCGCGATCTCTTTGAACCGATCGTCGGCAAGAAGGCCTTCCCTCTGGCCTTTCCGCTTTTGGTCACGTTCTTCATTTTCATTCTCTTCAATAACTGGATGGGGTTGATCCCCGGGGTGGGCACTATCGGGTGGGGCCACACTAACGCCGCAGGCGAATTTCATATCACCCGCGCCCTGATCCGCCCGTTCAATTCCGATTTCAACGGCACCATCGCACTCGCCGCCATTTCCTTCGGCGCATGGTTCATTATCGTCTTCAAAATTGCCGGGCCGAAAATCATTCTCTGGGATCTCTTCGGTAACAAGGCCGACAAGAATGACACTCCCGGCTGGCTCTATCCGATTCTGGCCCTCGTGTTTTTGATCGTGGGATTCATCGAGGTCTTCTCGATCATGATCCGCCCCTTCACGCTTTCGGTCCGTCTCTTTGGCAACGTATTCGGTGGGGAAAATCTCCTGCACGGCACGAGCTTCTTCTTCGTGTTCTATTTCATGGAGCTCCTAGTTGGGCTCATTCAGGCACTCGTGTTCACGCTGCTCACCTCCGTTTACATTGGCCTGCTCTGCAACCATGGTGATGACCACGATCACGCCAATGATCACGGCCACACGGCCGAACCCCACCACTAAAACCCTCTCCCGTCGGGAGCGTGCCTCGCGTGCGCACGACGGAAATCCAACAACACAAAGAAAGACACCACCCATGAATACCCTCCTCGCCGCCGCCGAAGCCGCCGCCCCCGCGGGCGTCACCGGTAATATCGCCAGCGCATTCGGCCTCCTCGGTGCCGCCATCGGCGTCGGTCTCATTGGCCAGAAGGCCGCTGAAGCCGTCGGTCGCAATCCCGCCGCTTCCGGCAAGGTCCTCGTCCAGGCCATCATCGGCATGGCGCTCGCCGAAGGTCTCGGCATCCTCGCGCTGTTCCTCGCCAAGTAATCGCCCGTTTTCTGAACCGGCGGCGCGGCCTGTCCGCGTCGCCATTCCCTTTCCCGCCTCCCCGTCATGACGCTGCCTCTCTTCCTCGCTGCCGCTGCCGAACAAGCCTCGACGTCCGGCCCTATCGAAGGGCTCCGCCAGACCTTTGAGCACTTCGGAGTTGAGCCGAAGTTCATCGCGTTCCAGGCGATCAGCTTCCTGATCGTCCTCGTCGTCCTCTACAAGTTCGGCATCAAGCCGACCATCGCGACGATGGAGGAGCGCGCCGTGAAGATCGGAGCCGGTCTCAAGTACGCCGAGGAGATGCAGGCCAAGCTCGCCGCCGCCCAGCAGGAGAGCGCCGCCATCGTCAAAAAATCCCAGGTCGAGGCCACGCGCATCATCGAGGATGCCCGCAAGTCCGCCAAGGATTTCACCGACAAGCAGACCCAGGAGGCCTCCGCCCGCGCCAACGACATCCTCACCAAGGCCCAGCAGGCCATCGAGCTTGAGCACAAGAAGATGCTCGCCGACGCCCGCACCGAGATCGCCCGCCTGGTGGTCAGCACCACCGAGCGCGTTCTCGCCAAGAAGCTCACCGACGCCGACCGCGCTTCTTACAACGAGGCCGCGACCCGCGAACTCACCAGCGTCTAAAAACTCTGGCTCCAAGCTCCCCGCGCTCAGCTCGACATCCTCCCGATGGCCTCCGGCAAAAAACAAATCCAGCTCCTCGCCCGTCAGTTTTTCAAACTGAGTATCGTCGACGGCACGCTGTCCACGGACCGGGTCGCGGGCGTGCTTGAGTACATTGAGAAGCACCGCCCGGCCAACACGCTCGCCGTCCTCAAGGCCTATCAGCGCCTCGTCGCCGCGGAGTTCGCCCGGAGCCAGGCCGTCGTCGAACATGCTGGTTTCGTCAGCGCTCCTGCGCTCGACGCCATCGCCGCAGCCCTCACCAAGAAATACCAGCGCCGAGTCTCCTGGGTCGCGAAACCCAATCCCGCGCTCCTCGCCGGCGTCCGCGTCCGCGTCGGCGATGACGTCTACGAATCCTCCGTCGCCAGCCAGCTCGCGAGCCTCTCCGCCGCGGTCTAAAATTTTTAACACGAATCGCGCCTCGCGCCCACAATCCCCCTACCGTTTCCGATGAGCACCGTCCTCGACCAAATCGAACAGCAGATCGCCAAGCTCTCCAGCAAGGCCGTCAAGAAGAACACCGGCACCATCCGCACCGTCGCCGACGGCGTCGCCAAAATCGACGGCCTCTCCGAGGTGATGTACAATGAGATGGTGCAGTTCCCTGGCGGCGCCATCGGCATCGCGCTCAATCTCGAGGAAGACGAAGTCGGCTGCGTCGTCCTCGGCGACGTCTCCAAGCTCAAGGAAGGCGACGAAGTCCAGACCACGGGCAAGCTCCTCTCCGTTCCGGTCGGCAAGGCTCTCCTCGGCCGCGCGGTCGACGCCCTCGGCAATCCCGTCGATGGCAAAGGCCCCATCGCCGCCACCGAATTCTATCCCGTCGAGAAAATCGCGCCCGGCATCATGGCGCGCAAATCCGTCAACCAGCCGCTCTTCACCGGCATCATGGCGATCGACTCCATGATCCCGATCGGTCGCGGTCAGCGCGAGCTGATCATCGGCGACCGCGGCACCGGCAAGACCACCATCTGCATCGACACGATCATCAATCAGGCGAAGATCAACAAGGTCGGCCTTGCCAGCAAGGACCCGAAGTTCCGCCCCGTCTACTCGATCTACGTCGCCGTCGGTCAGAAGAACTCCAACATTGTCCGCACGATTTCGGCCCTCGAGACCGCCGGTGCGCTCGAGTACACCATCATCGTCGCCGCTCCCGCCGCCGACAATCCCGCCAACCAATACCTCGCCCCGTTCTCCGGCGCCGCGATGGGCGAGTGGTTCATGGAAAACGGCATGGATGCGCTGATCGTTTACGACGATCTCTCCAAGCACGCCGTCGCCTACCGCCAGATTTCGCTCATCCTGAAACGTCCCTCCGGCCGCGAGGCGTATCCTGGCGACGTGTTCTATCTCCATTCCCGCCTCCTGGAGCGCGCCGCGCGCCTCGACGGCAAGGGCTCGCTCACCGCGCTCCCGATCATCGAGACCCAGGCCGGCGACGTGTCCGCATACCTCCCGACGAACGTCATCTCCATCACCGACGGCCAGATCTTCCTCGAGACCGACCTCTTCAATCAAGGTATCCGTCCCGCGGTGTCGGTCGGTCTCTCTGTTTCGCGCGTCGGTTCCTCGGCGCAGATCAAGGCTACCAAGCAGGTCGGCGGCAAACTCAAGGGCGAGCTCGCTCAGTTCCGCGAACTCGCCGCCTTCGCGCAGTTCGGTTCGGACCTCGATGCCAAGACCAAGGCTCAGCTCGACCGCGGTGGCCGCATCGTCGAGCTCTTCAAGCAGCCCGCGCTCAGCCCCGCGCCCATCGAGGTGCAGGTCGCCGTCCTTTTCGCGATGCAGAAAAATTTCTTCGACGCGATCGAGACGAAAAAAGTCGTCGCCGCCGCGGCGTCGCTGAAAGAGTTCTTCGCCACCCGCAAGGACGCCCTCCTCACCGAAATCCGCACCAAGGCCGCCCTCGACAAGGATCTCGAGGCCAAGCTTCAGGCCGCTTGCGACGAGTGGAAACCGACCTTCACCGCCTAATCTAATTTTCGAATTTCGATTCTCGGTTCTCGAGCGACCACGGGGTCGGACGAAAGCGAAAATCCAAAATCTCCGATCGAAAATCCCTCATGGCCTCCACCCGCGATATCCGCCGCCGCATCAAGTCGGTCAAAAACACCCGCCAGATCACCAAGGCGATGGAGTTGGTGGCCGCCTCGAAGATGAAGAAGGCCCAGGCCGCCGCCCTCGCCGGCCGGCCCTACGCCGAACTCATGGCGCAGATGCTCGGCGCCCTCGCCACCCGCGTCGAGGAGTCGCTGCACCCGTTTCTCGCCAAGCGTGAGGTCCGCACCCGCGGCATCATCCTCATCACGTCGGACAAGGGCCTCTGCGGTCCCCTCAATTCCAACGTCCTCAAGATCGTCACCGACATCAAGACCCCCGCGAAGTACGCCGTCATCGGTCGCAAGGGCTCGCAGTTCATCGCCCGCACCAGCCGCGAACTGCTCGCCGATTTCCCGGCCAACGACCGCACCTCCTTCGCCGATATCAAGGTTGTCGCCGAGTTCATGGTGAAGCAGTTCCTCGATGGCGTCGTCGACACGGTCGAGGTCATCTGGCCCCGCTTCCGCAACACGCTCGTCCAGGTCCCGACCGTCATGCCGCTGCTGCCGCTCACCAGCCTGCACGACGTGATCGCCGACCTGCGCTCCGACGCCGGCCTCGCGGCCGCGCCGCATGCCGCCCCGAAGGCCGCGGAGAACCAGATGCTCTTCGAACCCGACGCCGCCAGCGTCCTCGACGCCCTCCTGCCGCTCTACCTCAACCGCGAAGTGTATCAGCACGCCTTGGACGCCAAGGCCTCCGAGCACAGCGCCCGCATGGTCGCGATGAAGACCGCGAAGGACAACGCCACGAAGCTGCTCGGCGAGCTCACCCTCGAGTACAACAAGGCCCGCCAGGCCGGCATCACGCAGGAGATCCTCGAGATCGCCGCCGCCCAGTACGCCGCTTAATTTTCGCCAACCCCCTCCCTTTCCCACGTCCCTTTCTCAAATGAGCAACACCGGCAAAATCGTCCAAGTCATCGGCCCCGTCGTTGACGTCCAGTTCGCGGAAAACGCCATCCCGCCCATCTACCAGGCGCTCACGATCGACTTCACGGTCAACGGCAAGAAGGAGACGCTGACGCTCGAGATCCAGCAGCATCTCGGTGGTGGCGTCGCCCGCGCGATCGCCATGTCCTCTTCCGAGGGTCTCGTCCGCGGTATGGCTGTCGTGGATACCGGTGCGCCCATCTCCGTCCCCGTCGGCAACGGCGTGCTCGGCCGCATCTTCGACGTCACCGGCAACCCGGTCGACGGCAAGGGCCCGGTCAAGTTCGACAAGAAGTACCCGATCCACCGTCCCGCCCCCACGCTCACCGAGCAGAACACCAAGGCCGAGATCCTCGAGACCGGCATCAAGGTCATCGACCTGATCTGCCCCTTCATCAAGGGCGGCAAGGCCGGAGCCTTCGGCGGCGCCGGCGTCGGCAAGACCGTCGTCATTCTCGAGCTCATCAACAACATCGCCAAGGCCCACGGCGGTTACTCCGTGTTCGCCGGCGTCGGCGAGCGTTCCCGTGAAGGTAACGACCTTTACCACGAAATGTCCGAGGCCGGCGTCATCGACCAGAAGGACCTCAGCAAGTCCAAGGTCGCGCTCGTGTTCGGCCAGATGAACGAGCCCCCGGGGGCCCGTATGCGCGTCGCCCTGTCCGCGCTCGCGATGACCGAGTATTTCCGCGACGAGAAAAACCAGGACGTGCTCCTGTTCGTCGACAATATCTTCCGGTTCTCGCAGGCCGGCTCCGAGGTATCCGCTCTCCTTGGACGCTCGCCGTCGGCGGTCGGTTATCAGCCGACGCTCGCCAACGAGATGGGTCTCCTGCAGGAGCGCATCACCTCGACGAAGAAGGGTTCGATC
>JAPLTR010000626.1 GCA_026398065.1 Verrucomicrobiota bacterium
CGGCTGCTGTTGCAGCTGATCGTCACGCGCTTCGAGGAGCTGGCGGGCGACCGGCAGGGCGGGGAGCGGCCGCTCGACGCGGGCGCGCGGCTCTACCAGCGCTTCCGGGCGATGCTCGAGCAGGGCTTCCGGGCGGAGAAAAGCCCGGCGGCCTACGCGGCGCAGCTTGGCGTGCATCCCAACCACCTCACGATGGCGGTGCGCGCGGCATCGGGCCGCCCGCCGGGCGAATGGGTGCGGGCCCGCGTGGTGCTGGAGGCGCAGTGCCTCCTCAATTCCACCGCCCGCACGGTGAAGGAGGTGGCGGCCGAGCTGGGCTACGACGACGAGGCGTATTTCAGCCGGCTGTTCAAGAAGAACGTGGGGGTCGCGCCGCGCGACTATCAGCTCGGGGTGCCGGCCTGACCGGGCGGCCTGTCGTGCCGGTCCTTTGAAAAATCCAAGTCGTGCTGCGCGGCGTCCATTCCGCGCGAGGGCGTTGTGCGGTAGAGTGGCGGCGTCCCTCACAATCCCTCACTCACTCGCATGAAACCTTCCTACTACACCCTCGGCCACACCGGCCTCCGCGTCTCCCGCCTCGCCCTCGGCACGATGACCTTCGGCACCGACTGGGGCTGGGGCGCGGACCAGGCGACGGCCCGCGCGCTCTTCGACCGGTACCTCGCGGCGGGCGGCAATCTCTTCGACACCGCCGACCTCTACACCAACGGACACAGCGAGCGCTGGCTTGGGCAGTTCGTCCGCGAGGCCGGCGTGCGCGACCGCGTCGTGCTCGCGACGAAGTTTTCCTACAATGGGTCGCCCGGCAATCCCAACGCGGGCGGCAACGGCCGGAAGCACATCCTCGCCGCCGTCGAGGGCTCGCTGAAGCGCCTCGGCACCGACTACCTCGACCTCTACCTGCTCCACACGTGGGACCGGATCACGCCCGCCGAGGAGGTGATGCGCACGTTCGACGACCTGGTGCGCTCGGGCAAGGTCCGCCATGTGGGCCTGAGCGACGTGCCGGCGTGGTATGCGGCCCGCGCGCAGACGCTCGCCGAGTGGCGCGGCTACGAAAAGCTCTCGGCGCTGCAGCTCGAGTACTCGCTCGTCGAGCGCGGCATCGAGGACGAGTTCATTCCGCTCGGGATCAGCCAGGGCATGGGCACGATGGTGTGGAGCCCCCTCGGCAGCGGCCTGCTCAGCGGCAAGTACCGGCCCTCGCAGGGCGGCACGACCGCGCAGGGCGGCGGCCGGCTCGACACGATGGCGGCGTCGGGCAACCCGGGGTTCGCGAAGTTCAACGAGCGCAATTTCGCGATCGTGGCCGAGTTGGAGCGCGTCGCGCAGGCGGTGGGCCGCAGCATGGCGCAGGTCGCCCTCAACTGGGTGGCCCACCGCCCGGGCGTCGCGACCGTGATCGTGGGCGCGACCAAACCCGCGCAGCTCGACGACAACCTGGGTGCGCTCGATTTCGAACTGCCCCAGGAACTCCGCGCCCGGCTCGACGCCGTGAGCGCCACGCCCGCGCGCTTCCCGTACACGTTCTTCACGCCCGGCATGCAGGCGATGCTCACCGGCGGCGTCACGGTGGGCGACAAGCCCGCGGGCTATGCGCCGCCGGTGCTCCTCGCCGGGAAGGCGGCGGGGGTGACGGGGGAGTGAGGCGCGGCGCGAGCTTTATCCGGCAGTAGGTATGGCTCGATCTCCA
>JAPLTR010000533.1 GCA_026398065.1 Verrucomicrobiota bacterium
CAGTCGGCAGCGAGGTCATGCTTTCGACCGGGGACGTAACTTGAAAAAACCTGAGTCCAACCAGCAATCGACGCAACCGGCCGCCGGGCGGAGCGCACCGTTCGACGTGAAAAAGAAATGCCGCAGCGCTCGATCAGCCCCGACACTTTGCCGCTGCACCTGACGTCCTCGGCCACGCTGTCCCCACCGAATTTATGAATACCCCTACACGTAGTTTGGTGCTGGTGAGTCTCGTGCTGGCTGCGGGGCTGGGCGGATACTTCCTTGGGCGGGCGACGGCGGACGCGGGGCCGGCGGACGACGCCGCCGGCCAGCCGGCCGAGGCCCGGCCGCTCCGCGAGGAGGTGGCGCGCCTCCGCCGCGAGAACGACGGGCTCTCGCGGAAACTCACGCAGGCGACCGCCTCGGCCGCAGCCGCGGCGACCGCCGCGAGCAACCCAGATACCCATGCCACGCGGATGGCCCAGTTGCGCGCCCTCGCCGACGCGCAGCGAAACAAGACGGCCCGCATCGATCTGCCGATCATCACGCGTGAGGGGAAGCTGGCGGACGGTTTCTCCACGATGTTCGACCTGACGCCGGCGGAAACCGCCGCCCTCGGCCAGGCGGTGGACGCACGGCGGCAGCAGATGGCGCAGATGCTCGCGGCCAACGCCAAGGTCACCACCACCGACGATGCGATCACCGTCACGGTGAAACCCTTCGACGGCGGCGGCGATGTTTACGACGGGCTCATGGAGGCTTTTGCCCGGACCCTCGGACCGGAGCGCAACGAACTGTTCCTCGCCCTGCAGACGGACCAGCTCACGCGGGCCTTCAACAGCTTCGGGGCGGAGGAGCGCTCGCTGACATTCACGCGCGAGGCGGGCGGCGAAGGCAAGGAGCCCCGGCTTTCGCTGAATGACCGGCAGAAAACCCCGCGCAGCTCGTCCTCGAGCACGATGTCCTATCCGAGTCTGGCGAAACTGCCGGAGCCGTACGCGTGGGTGCTGCCGCTGGTGGCGGGGGCGGAGAGCCTTCCGGTGCGGCCGCGGCGGTGATGGGCGGGAGGCGGCATTTCTGCCGAGCTTCGTTCGGGCGGGACGGCGCGGCCGGTGCGGGGAGGGCTCACGGCCGGCCGGGGGCGTCGCAGCGGCAGGCTGGCGCTGAAATCCGGCGCGGTTCCAAGGTTGGCGACGAGTATGTGACAGGCCGCTATGCCCTCGACAACGGGGCGCGGGCGGGGGAACCTTTTCCTCCCCGGCCTCCCACCGCCATGAATTTTTTCCCATCTTCTTCGCCATTGCCCTCACAGCGCTCATGGTCGAACGTGTTGCAACGGGTTAGCCAATCGCAGTCCACGGAGGCCCTCCGATGAAAATCGTCCATGTAGCCAGCGAGCTGTACCCCTACATCAAAACCGGCGGCCTGGCCGATGCCGTCGCGGCGCTGGCCGGCGTCCTGGCCGACCACGACCACGAGGTGTCGGTGTTTTTGCCGGGCTACCGCGCAGTCGTCGACCACAAGGACGCGGCCGGGGCGGAGCGGAAGCTGCGCCTCAGGATCGAGATGGGCGACCAGTTTCTCTCGGGCGACGTGCGGGTGTTTTCACCGCGCAAGAACCTCAAGGTCTACCTGATCTGCCGCGAGGAATTCTTCGACCGCCGGGCGCCGTACGGCAACGGCGAGCGCGACTTCGAGGACAACTCCGACCGCTTCATCTTCTTCTGCAAGGGCGTGGTCGAGACGCTGCGGCTGGCAGACCTCCAGGCCGACGTCGTGCATTGCCACGACTGGCAGGCGGCGCTGCTGCCGCTGCTGTTGCGCGAGTCCGAACGGCGTCACCGCGTGACCCTCGCGCTCAAGACCGTCTTCACGATCCACAACATCGCGTATCAGGGCCTGTTCCCGGCGACGACGTTTGCGCGGACGAACCTGCCGGACGAGCTCTACCACATCGACGGCCTCGAGTACTACTCCCAGGTCAACTACATGAAGGGCGGCATTTTGTTTGCCGACCGCGTGACGACGGTGAGCCCGCGGTACGCGCGGGAGATCCAGACGCCGGAGTTTGGCTGCGGCCTCGACGGTGTCGCCCAGACGCGCGCCGACGACATCGTCGGCCTGCTCAACGGCGTGGACACGGCGGTGTGGAACCCGGCGACGGACGCGCTGCTGCCGGCGACGTACTCGCGCGCCGACCTGAGGGGCAAGGCGGTCTGCCGCGCGGAACTGTTGAAACGCGGCGGCTTTGCGCCCGGCTTCACGGGGCCGGTCTTCGGGATGATCTGCCGGTTTGCCGAGCAGAAGGGCGTGGACCTCGTGCTGGCGAACAAGGACTTCTTCCTCGCGAACGACTGCCGGTTCGTCGTGCTCGGCGCCGGCGACAAGCGCATGGAGGCCGAGATGCGCGCGCTGGCCACCGCAGCGCCGGACAAGGTCTGCCTGACGGCGAAGCTCGACGAGGGCATGAGCCACCTGATCGAGGCGGGCAGCGATTTCTTCGTGATGCCGTCGCTCTTCGAGCCGTGCGGGCTGAACCAGATGTACTCGCAGGTCTACGGGACGGTGCCGATCGTGAGCCGCGTGGGCGGCCTGGCCGACACCGTCGCGGACGCCGACGAGTTTCCCGCGACGGGGACCGGCCTGATGTGCGAGCCGAACGCCGCCAGCCTGCGCCAGGCCCTGCAACGGGCGCTCGGGCTCTTCGCGGACCGGGCGCGCTACACGGCGGTGCAGCAGCGCGGCATGGCGCGCGACTTCAGCTGGGAAGTCGCCGCGGCCGGGTACGAGCAACTCTACCGGGAATCGCTGTAAGCGGGCATATCAAAAAGGAAGAGACGGAAAAGGACAGGGGATGGATGCTTGCCAGGCGGGAGAGAATGTTTACTTAGTCAACTTTTTGAGTTGATTTAAAGTTCAAATGCGGGCATGGTGGCGGCCTGAAATGAAGGCAGCATGGTCAGGCCCGGACCCGGTGGTGTCGCCGGGAGCTATTTTGCGTGCGCCGGCCCCGGTGGCGGGGTGCGGCGGCGCGGGGATCGGTGCGTCGGCGGGATCGGAGGGGGAAGCCCGTGGGATCGGAGGGGGAAGCCCGTGGGGTCGAGGTGGCTCCGGGCAGATCCGACCAAATCCGGGTAAATCCGACCAGATCAAGGGGGATCAAGGTGCCCACGGAACACACGGAAGACACGGAAAACATGGAAAGCAGGGGCCGGTTATTTGATATGAACCACGAAACACACGAAAAACACGAAAGCGGGCTGTCGGCATCGTGCGTTGGGGGCCGGTGTGGACATTGCGGGCGGCGCGGTGAATCCGACCAAATCCGAGTAAATCCGACCAGATCAAGGTGGATCAAGGCGGATCAAGGTGGCCCACGGAACACACGGAACACACGGAAAACGTGGAATGCAGTGGCCGGCTATTTGATATGAACCACGAAAAACACGAAAGCGGGGTGTCGGCATCGTGCGTTGGGAGCCGGCGTGGACATGGAGGTCGTCGCGGTGAATCCGACCAAATCCGAATAAATCCGACCAGATCAAGGTGGATCAAGGTAGATCAAGGGGGGGCGGTCG
>JAPLTR010000942.1 GCA_026398065.1 Verrucomicrobiota bacterium
CTGGCAGCCGCCGCATGCCAAGTGGTTTGTGGGCGGCACGTTAAACGTTTCCGAGAACTGCCTCGACCGCCACCTCGGGACCGCCCGGGAGAATAAGGCCGCATTAATCTTCGAAGGCGAACCGGGCGATGTCCGCACGATCACCTATAAGCAGCTCCACTTCCACGTGTGCCGCCTCGCGCACATCTTCGAGAACATGGGCGTGGGCGAGGGCGACCGCGTCGCGCTCTACCTCCCCATGATCCCCGAGGCGGTGATCGCGATGCTCGCCTGCGCGCGCGTCGGCGCGATCCACACCGAGATCTTCGGCGGCTTCAGCTCCGAATCGATCAAGGACCGCATCAACGACTGCAAAGCCAAGCTCGTCATCACCGCCGATGGTGGTTTCCGTCGCGGCAAGGTCGTCGAGCTCAAGGCCAGCGTCGACAAGGCCCTCGACGGCACCCCCACGGTGCAGTCCGTCATCGTCGTCAAACGCTGCGGCAACCCCGTCACCATGGTGGAAGGCCGCGACGTATGGTGGAAGGACGCCTGGACCGGCGCCCCCAACACCCACAAGGCGAAGGCCTTCGATTCCGAGCACCCGCTCTTCATCCTCTACACGTCCGGCTCCACCGGCAAACCCAAGGGCGTGCTGCACACCAGCGCCGGTTACCTCCTCGGCGCCAAGCTCAGCGCCCACTACGTCTTCGACCTCAAGGACACCGACCGCTATTTCTGCTCCGCCGACATCGGCTGGATCACCGGTCACAGCTACGTCGTCTACGGGCTGCTCTCCAACGGCTCGACCATCTTCATGTATTAGGGGGCGCCCAACCAGCCCGAGCCGGATCGTTTCTGGCAGATGATCGACCGCCACGGCATCACGATCCTCTACACCGCGCCGACGGCCATCCGGGCCTTCATGCGCTGGGGCGACAACTACGTCCTCCGCCACCGCCTCGACTCCCTCCGCCTCCTCGGTTCCGTGGGCGAGCCCATCAATCCCGAGGCCTGGATGTGGTATCACACCATGATCGGCAAGAAACGCTGCCCCATCGTCGACACGTGGTGGCAGACTGAGACCGGCGCCATCATGATCGCGCCGATCCCCGGCGTCACTCCGACGAAACCCGGTTCCGCCACGCGTCCGTTCTTCGGGGTGATCCCGAAGGTCGTCGACGAAAAGTGCAAGGAGGTCCCGCGCAACAGCGGCGGCAAGCTCATCATCACCCAGCCCTGGCCCTCGATGCTCCGCACCCTCTGGGGTGACGACGAGCGCTACGTGAAGGCCTACTGGAGCGAGTTCCCCGGCCGCCCCGACATCTACTTCACGGGCGACGGCGCGCGTCAGGACAAGGACGGCTACTTCTGGATCGTCGGCCGCATCGACGACGTGCTCAACGTCTCCGGCCACCGCATCGGCACAGCTGAGATCGAGAGCGCCCTCGTGTCGCACCCGGCGGTGGCCGAGGCCGCCGCCGTCGGCCGCCCCGACGAACTCAAGGGCCAGGCCCTCGTCGTCTTTGTGACCGTCAAAACCGGCATCGCGCCGACCGACGCCCTCAAGGAGGAGCTGCGCAACCACGTCGGCAAGGAGATCGGTGCGATCGCCAAACCCGACAACGTCCGCTTCGCCGCGAGCCTGCCGAAGACGCGCAGCGGAAAGATCATGCGCCGCATCCTCAAGGAGATCGCCGCCGGCGGCGAGGTGAAGGGCGACACCACCACGCTGGAAGATTTCAGCGTCGTCGCCGCCCTGCAGGCGGAGGACTGAGCCGCGGAGTGGGACTCCCGTCCCACCCGGTTCCAGCCCAACAGGTCATTCGAGGGCGGGTCGCAGGACCCGCCCTTTTCTTTTCCATTTGCTGCCCATGTAACGTTGCCGCTTCATTCGCGTCCTTCTTCCGTCCCCATGCCGTTTGCCCACCCACACCGTCGCTCGCAGGCGTTTACGCTGCTTGAGTTGCTTACGGTGATGGGGGTGGTCGCCGTCCTGATGACGATCACCATCACCATCATCCGGGGCGCCAAACAGCGCGCCAGCCTCGCGCAGGCCCGGTCGGAGCTGGCGATCCTCGTGCAGGCGCTGGAGGAGTACAAACGGCACTACGGCGACTACCCGTGGACCGGCCCATCGACGGCGTTGAACGTGCGCGTGACCGGTACCGTCGGCCCGGGCCTCACGACCGTCCCGGCCCGTCTCCTCAACGCCCTGATCGGGGTCTACGGCCCCAAGGATTTCACCACCCGCCTCAACGGCCCGATGTTCGCCGATGTCGACAAGCTGACCCTCGAGGTTCCGTTCTCCACGCCGACCGCCGTGACCACCAATCTCCGCACGACCTTCGCCGTGCCCACGGGCACTCCGCCGACGAAGCCCCCGGCCAACAACTCCTTCGTGGACCCCTGGGGCAATCGCTACCTCTATTTCTACAAGAGCGTCCCGCTCCCGGGGCGGCCGGCGGTCACGTGGGCCGCGCCTTCCTTCGTGCTCTATTCCGCCGGCCCCGACGGTGCGGCGACGCTCCTGCCCGGAGCCAACGGCCTGTTCGCCGCCGCGAACCAGACGACCGGCGACAACGCCGACAACATTTACGCCGACAAACTTCCATGAGCCGACTCCGCCCCCTTGTTTCACCGTCGCGTTTCCCCTCCCGCGCAACCCGCCGCGTGCAGGCCTTCACGCTCATCGAGCTCCTCTCGGTCATCGCCGTGATCG
>JAPLTR010000125.1 GCA_026398065.1 Verrucomicrobiota bacterium
GGCCGATCCGGCGCTCGCGGTCTTCGGTTCGTCCGGAGCCCAACTGGCGTCCAACGACAACTGGGGCGAGAGCGGCAACGCCGCGGACCTCCGCGCCGCCGCCGTGGCCGCCGGCGCCTTCGCGCTCGGCGAGGGCAGCAAGGATTCCGCCCTGCTCCTCACACTCGATCCCGGCACCTACACCGCGCAGGTGAGCGGCACCGGCGCCGCCAGCGGTGTGAGCCTCCTCGAGATTTACGAAGTGCCGTGAACGGTCGCGGGATCAAGCGCGCCGCAACCCTCCGCCGACCGGCCCCCTCCGGCACACCGCCCGATCCCGACCGGCCCACTCGTCACTACCGGAGGGGTTGGGTGCGCCGGCCGCTTCGTTCAATGTCCCATGAATCCATCCCGTCTCGCCCCGCCCCTCGCGTTGCCCTTCGTGCGGGGACGTGTGCGGGTCGGCGAGGAGAACCCCGTGCTTGAAGCCGAGACCACCGCGTTGCGCTCCCTGATCCATCATCAGGGCGCCGTGGAGCAAACCACGGTGCTGGAAGAGGTCCAGCGTACCTTCGGCGAGCGCCGGGTCGACTATCTCGCCCTCGTCCGCGACGGACTGGCGGTGGGCCTGTGTTCGCGGTTGCGCCTCGGCATCCTGCTCGGCTCGCGGTTTGGTTTTGCCCTCCACGGCCGCAGTCCCGCCCATCTGGCGCAGGTGCAGCACCCGCTGGTCTTCCAGGACACGACGCCGGTCCGGGAGGTGCTCGACCGTTCGCTGGGCCGGCGCGGCGACGAATTTCACGAGGACGTCGTGCTCGTGGACACCGACAACGCCCTGCTCGGCCTCATCCCCGTCGACGCCCTCGCCCGGCTCCAATCCCGGCTGGTGGCCGACCAGGTCGACGAACTGCAGCGCAACCATCTCGAACTCTTCCAGGCCAACCACGCCCTGCGCCAGTCCCAAGGGCTCTACCTCGGGCTGTTCGGGAGCCACACCCTCGGCATCGCCCTGCTCGACCGGGAGGGCGGCATTCATGAGCACAACCGCCGGCTGACCGAGTTGCTGGACCTGCCCGAGGAGATCGCCGGCCGGTCGTTGACGACGATGGTCGCCGCCCCGGAGCGGGCGGCCTTCGTGGCGATGCTGGAGTCGCAGGCCCGGGGCGGACCGGGGCCGGCCACCGGGGAGTTCACCTTTTTGGTCCCCCGCCGCGGCCCCCGGCTGATCCGGCTGTCGCCCGGCTGGATCCGGGAAACCGGGCAGATCTGCGCGTGCCTGGAGGACATCACGGAACAGCGCGCCCTGGAGCGCCACATGGTCCGGCAGGAAAAACAGACGCTCCTCGACACGCTCGTCGGCGGCATCGCCCACGAGCTGAACAACAAACTGACGCCCGTGCAGGGGTTCTCCGAACTCATCGGGGCCAACGCCGAGGGCCCCACGCGCCTGTACGCGGACCTCATCGCCAGGAGCGTGGCGGAGGCCGCCACGATCATCCGGCAGCTGCTGCAACTTTCGAAGCCGGCCCACTCCACGGTGGACTTGGTGGACCTGCGCGCGGTCGTCGAGGAGGCGCTGACCATGCTGCGGTTCCAGATCCGGGAGGCGCGGTGCACGCTGCGTGCGACCATCGCCCCCGCCCCGGTCTGGGTGCGGGCCGATCCCTCCCAGATCAAGCAGGTGGTGCTCAACCTCGCGCTCAACGCCCTCGACGCGATGGCCGGCCGGAGCCCCGCGCTGCTCGCGGTGGAGGTCGCCGCCGCCGGGCCGCTGGCCACCCTCGTCGTCAGCGACAGCGGCGTCGGCATCGCGCCGGAGATCATGGGCCGCATCTTCGATCCGTTCTTCACCACCAAGGGCCCCGAACGCGGCACGGGCCTCGGCCTCAGCATCTGCTTCAGCATCGTGCGCCAGCACGGCGGCGACATCACCGTCGACAGCACGCCCGGCGAGGGCGCCCGCTTCTGCGTCGCCCTGCCCGTCGAGACCGCCGTGCCCCTCGCGCTGGCGCTGGACGACGTCCCCGCCGCCCCGCGGACCACCCCCGCCCACGGCGCCCGCGTGCTGCTCGTGGACGACGAGATCATCGTCCGGCACCTCATGCAGGAGATCCTCACCGTGCAGTTCGGCTGCCAGGTCGACGTCGCGGGCCACGGCCTCGAGGCGCTCGAACGGCTCGCCGAGCGGGAGTACGCGCTGGTGGTATCCGATATCCGGATGCCGGGGATGAACGGCACCGAGCTGTTCCTGTGGCTGCGCGAAGCGCAGCCGGTCACCGCGCGGCGGCTCGTCCTGGTCACGGGGCACAGCGGCGAGCAGCGCCTCGACGACGAGATCGCCGCGTGGGGTGTGCCGCTGCTGATGAAGCCCTTCACCGTCGAGCGGTTCGCGCGGCTCTGCGCCCCCTACCTCACCGGGTTCCCGCGCGCCTAGTTGCGGAGCGCCTCTTTTTCCGGCCGGAAATCGGGCAGCAGCCGGAGCGCGGCGGCGTAGTGCGCCTGCGCGCCCGGCCGGTCGCCCAGCTTTTCAAGGATGTTGCCCAGGCGATGGTGCGTGCTCGCCAGCGTCGGCATGCCGTCGCCCGACGGGGGCACCAGCGTGAGGCAGCGCTGGAGCGCCTCCCGGCCCCGTTCCAGCCGCTCGCCGCTCAACGCCGCCGCGCGACCGACCTGATAGAGTGCGAGAAAATCGTCGGCATTGGCCCGCAGGACCTCGTCGAACTCGGCGAAC
>JAPLTR010000082.1 GCA_026398065.1 Verrucomicrobiota bacterium
CCGCACCAGCCAGTCGCCGAACCGGGCCTGCGTCTGAAGTTTCGCGCGGTGCTGCCACTGGCGGCGTCGTTCCCGCCAGAGCGCGATGGCGTTGGCGTTGACGGTGGCGATGGAGAGCAGCGGTTCGGTGGAGCCATTCACCCGCAGGCTCGAAGCATCGCCGCTGAATTTCCAAATCCCGAGGGCGAACTGCCCGCCGAGGCCGAGGCGGTGCGTGGTATGGTTCTCCGCGGCCCAGCGGTCGAACCGCACGACCTCGCCGGTGTAGGCGAGGCGCAGCGAGGTCTGGTCCGACGAGGCCGGGGCGAAGGCGAACGCGACACTGGCGCCCGCGGCGTAGGTCAGCGTGTCCCGGCCCCCGAGGAGGGCCGCGGACGTGCCGCCGCTCGCGACTGGATTGGAGTCAAATCCCACGCGGGACTGGACGCTCAGATCGACCAGTCCGGAGCGCGGAAGGTCCGCCGCGCCCGCGGACGCGGCGCTCAGGAGAACGATGAAAACGGCCGGCTTCGTCGGTGCGAAAATGGACAGGCCGGTCGGCCACAGCCGCGAACGGAGGGGCCGTGGTCGGGGCCGGCTCACGCGCTGCGTAGGCCGCTGGGATTCGCGGCTCATGCCGAGGGGGCCTGCAAGGTGAGATCGCGCCCGGCCTCGGCGGCCGGGCGGGCCGCCCCCTGGGGTTTGACGAGGCCGGGGTTGGCGGCCACCGGGGCCGGAGCCGCTGCCGCCGCACTCGCGGAAGATGCCACCGCCGGGGCGGGCGGGCGGGCGGGCGCACCGGCCGGAGCGTGCGTCGTCTTTCCGTCGACCAGCCCGCGCAGTTGGCCGATGATTTCGTTGAGGGCCAGGGCCTGGGCATTGAGTTCCTCCGCCGCGGCGGCGCTCTCCTCGGCGCTGGCGGCATTGGTCTGCACGACCTTGTCCATCTGGCCGATGGAGTCGTTGATCTGCTGCACCCCGTGATTTTGTTCGCGGCTGGCGGTGGCGACTTCCGCGATCAGGCCGTCCACCTGCCGCACTTTCTCGACGATCTCGGCGAGCCGGGTGGTCACCTGTCCGCTGATTTGCACGCCCTGGGTCGTCTTGGCGATCGCGCCCTCGATTTTGTCGGCGGTTTCCTGCGCGGCGGTCGCGGAACGCTGGGCGAGCGCGCGCACCTCCTCGGCGACCACCGCGAAACCCATGCCGGCTTCGCCGGCGCGGGCGGCCTCAACGGCGGCGTTGAGGGCGAGGATGTTGGTCTGAAAGGCGATCTCGTCGATGGTCTTGATGATTTTGGCGATGTCGTCGCTGGACCTCTTGATCTCGGTCATCGCGAGGCTCATCGCCTGCATGTCGCTCGAGCCGGCATCCGCGGCCTGGCGCGCGGTGCGGGCGAGTTCGTTGGCGTGCTTGGCGTTGTCCGCATTGCGCTTCGTCGTGGCCGCCATCTCCTTCAGCGAGGTGCTGGTCTCCTCCAGGGACGACGCCTGTTGGTTGGCGCCGGCGGCGAGGTTCTGGCCGGCGTCGGACACCTGCGCGGCGGCCGAGATGGTTTCGCTGGAACAGGTGTTCAATTGGACGGCGATTTCCTGAATGGGGCGGGCGAGGGACCGCGCGAGGAAGAGGGCGATCGCGGTGCCCATGACCAGTGCGCCAAGACCCAGGACGAGATTGATCCGTCCGATCCGGTAGACCGGTGCGACCATTTCCGAGACCGGGACGTTGACCACCAGCCCCCAATGGAGGGTCGGGCTGTTCGCGAACCGAGCCATCTTTTCGACGCCTTTGTAGGCGTAGATAACCTCGCCGGACGCACTCCTCTGCAGCGGGGCGGCCCACTCGAAGTCCGCGAGCTTGGCCGTCATGATCAGCCCCCGCTCCGGATGGGTGATGAAGAGGCCCTTCTCATCGTAGAGAAAGACATACCCCGTCTCGAGCACCTTGATTTTGTCGAGGAGGTTGGCGCTGAGCCAATGCAGGTCCAACGAGGCGAAAAGCACGCCGCGCACCGCCGGTCCGTCTTTCACCGGCGCTGCGACCACGACGATGGGGTTGCCCGTCGATTTGCTCTGCAGCACCTCGGAAATGACCACCTTCCCGGCGGCGGCATCCTTGAAATACTGGCGGTCGGCCACGTTCAGCTGGCCGATCGAATCGGGATTGCTGGACGAAAGCGTGAGACCGTTCAGGTCGACCAGCTGGAGGTTGGCGTAGAAGCCGTAGAGCCTGGAGGCGTCCGACAATTGAGCACTGACCGCCGCACGGGCCGGACCGCCCTCGGGGGCCGGCCGCAGGGCGGCGAGCATGTGGGGTTGTGCCGCCCAGTGGGTGACGTCGGTCCGCTGGCCCTCGATCCAGCTTTCGACCTGGTGGAGACTCTGGTCGCCGATATACTGAAGTTGGGTCTCGGTGCTGGCATCCAAGGCCCGCCGGCTCATGAAAAACGACGTCCCGGTGAGGACGACGATGACGGCAATAAGCAGCGCCAGGATCGGCAGAAGAATGCGGTTTCTGAGGTTCAGATTCATGTGAGGACGATGGGAGGTCGCGGGCTAAACCGTGTCATACGGCGCGTTTTACCCGGGCGCCTCCGCATTTTTTGGCGAATCTTTCCGCATCCATTGTTCATCCGCTCAATTTGGGCGCGGGTCGGCCGATACCTCTGAGGGCGAGAGCCGGGCGAACTAGGCAGGGGGAAAACGTCCGCCAGATGCCCGGCCGGGAAACCGAAGCGGGGGGCGGCGCGGCAAATCGCCCCGGGGGACGTCGCGTGCGGCGCGGACGGCCCCCTTCCGGGGGGGGTACGGTGGAAACAGGCCGGTGCACAAGACGCTTCCGTTTTCCGAAAAACCTCCCACCATCCGCTTCCCATCTTTCCCGTGAGCGATTCCGAAAACCATCCTGACAACCCTGACGCCAACGCCGAACTGACTTCGCCGCGCGAGAAGCCGATGGGTTTCTGGGATCACCTGGAGGAGTTGCGCTCGACGATCATCGGCATCTACATGAAGGAGTTCAACGACGTGCTCATGTGGCCGTTGAACTCGGTGCGGGCCGGCTATCCCTCGGCGATCATCGACCTGGGCACGACCTCGATCATGGAGGGGTTCAACGTGGTGATCCAGATGTGCGTGCTCGGCGGCCTGGCGATGTCGTTGCCGTTTATCTTGTTTTTCGTCGGTCAGTTTGTGGCTCCCGCCCTGACGGAGAAGGAACTGAAGGCCGTCCTGCCCCTGTGCGCCTCGGCGCTGGTGCTCTTTCTGATGGGCGCCTCGTTTGCCTTCTTCCTGCTCGTTCCGAGCACCCTGCGGGTTTCCATCGAGATCAACCAGATGTTCGGCTTTGCCATGCGGTGGACGCCGGCCAGCTACTACAGCCTGCTGACCTGGCTGACGCTGGGCGTGGGTGCCTCCTTTGAATTTCCGCTCGTGATCGTCCTGCTCGTGTGGCTCGGCGTGATGACCACGGCCTTCCTGCGGAAATACCGCCGGCACGCCATCGTGGTGATCTTCATCATCGCGGCGATCGTGACGCCGACGCCCGATCCGATCACGCAGACGATGTTCGCGATCCCGCTCTATCTGCTCTACGAGATCGCGATCATCGCGTCGTCCCGCGTGGAGAAGCGCAAGGAGAAGCTCCGCCTCCTCGGTTAAGGTGAGCGGGCCGGCGGCGCGCCCACCTGCGATGCCCAGAGGTAGGGACGGCGCTCCGAGCCGTCCGAGGATGGTGCACGGACAACGGGACGAAGCGTGGCGGACGTCTCGGAGAGACGTCCCTACCTGTCATACCGACCTCACATTGGCCGCCCGCCCGCCGCTCACATGCCCTTCTTGATGAAGGCGACGTCTTTGTCGGTATCCTTGATGCGGATCGTCTTCTGGCCCTTGGAGTCCTTGCCCACGTAGTCGATGCTCGCCGCGGCGAGGATCGGGAGCGCTTTGCGGATGTCGCGGCTCTCGCCTTCGCTCGTGACGTCGACCGTCCAGATTTCCGACGGCGGACGGCCTTCGGAGGCGGGCTTGTTTTCCACGGCGTTCAACCGGAGAAATTTTTCATACACGGTGACGGTGACGACATACTCGCGGTAGCCCACAAACTCGGTGGTGGGCGGGTCCTGCGTGGTGACGGTCTGGTAAATGGCGTTGCCGTTGCGATCGGTGCCCACCTGGACGCGTTCGGTGCGCCAGCGGCCGGGGACATTCATGTACACGGGCTCGGCCACGGTTTCCCGGCGCGACTGGGGCGGACCGACGCCGTAGTCGAGGGCGACGACGAGGTCGGCCTTCTCCAGGTCGGACGCCTCGTACATGCCCTTGCCGGAGAGGGCGGTGCGGACGAAACCGGCGGCCTCCTTGTAGCGCAGCGAGTCCTCGGGCACGGCCGGGTTTTTGTTGACGATCTTGTATGAGATCGACTCCTCGGCCCTGGGCTTCGCGAGCGAATCGACTTTGACCTGATAGGAATTGGCGCAGCCGCCGACGGCGAGGGCCAGCGACAGCGACACGACGCTCGCGAACCAAGGGCGCGCAGCGGAGGAAACGAGATCTGAGGGGCGATCAGATTTCATTGGGTTCCCAATCACTAGCGGATTTCGCGGCTCTTGCAACTCGCTGACGCAAAATTTTTCGCCAACCGGGATCTACCGGCCCCGCTTGATCGCCACCACGTCGCTGTCGGTATCCTTGATGCGAATCGGGACGATCCCGGAGGAATCCTTGCCGAAGTAAACCATGCTGGCGGCGGCGAGCACCGGGAGCACCTTGCTGAGATTCTTGTCCTCGGATTCGTAGCTGGCGTCGCCCCCCCACGCGTTGGCCCAGGCCTCCGCGGTCGCGAGGTCTTTCGGCGTACCGTTGTTTTCCAGCATGCGCAGGCGCAGGATCTTTCTGAAGTAGCGGGTCTCGCTCGGCACGCTGCGGTAGCCGTAGAACTGCTGCGTGGGAGGATCCTGACGGGTGACCGTCTGGTAGATCGGGCTACCCGTGGGGGTGGTGCCGACCTGCACCGTCTCGTACCGGATGGGGCCGGGGACATAGTAGTAGATCGGCTCACTGAGCATCGTCTGCCGGACCGAGGCCAACATCACCCCGCAACTGAAGCTGATGACCAGATCGGGCTCTGCGCCCGCGGGGACTTCCCTCAGGCCCTTGGTCGCCAGGGCGCTCCGCAAGGTCCGCATGGTCTCTTCGTCGAGCGCTTCGTTCCCCGGGGCGACTGCGGCGCGGAAGAAACGGTACGTCGCGGGTTTGCTCGCACTCGGCGAGGGGAGCGCGCGGACCTTTACCTCGTAGCTGGTGGTTGCACAACCCCCGAGAAACAGGGCGCACATGGCAACCCACACGACCGGCCACCCGGCCTTTCCCACCCAAGACGGGAACTTATCCCCAACCCTCACCCTTGACGGGAAGAGGGGTGGGGCGGACGCGGACACCGGAAACGCTCCGCTTACTTCTTCGCTTCGAGCTGGGCCTTCAGCACCACGCGGAACATCTGGATGCACAGCCAAAACACGCCGCTCATGCAGCCCGCGGTGAGCGCGCTCCACAGGAGGATCATCTTCGGGTCGGTGGACGGCACGTGGGACTTCACCACGCTAAAGAGGATGGCGAAAAAAATGACGACGAGGCCGCCATCAACCGCGAGGCGGACGGGCGTAATGGTTTTTTGGTCAGGCTGGGCCATGCCGCCAAGGAGAGCGACAACCCGCGGGTTGTCCACGGAAAATTTGGCCGCCCGGCACGGGCTCAGAGGTGCTTCGGGATGGCCGCGGTGAGCACCTCGGGCGCGCCGGACGTCACGAGCACGTTGTCCTCGATGCGGACGCCGCCGAGCGAGAGATGCTGCTCGACCAGCGGCCAGTTGACGCAGTCGCGGAAGCGCGTGCGGCGGGCGGGGTCGTTGAGCAGGGCGGGGATGAAGTAGAGCCCGGGCTCGACGGTCACGACGTAACCGTCGGCGAGCGGCAGGTCCATGCGGAGGGTCTTCAGGCTGGCGCGGGGATCCTTCGGCCGGCCGGGATACATCCCGCTGCCGTCGCGCACCCCGAGGCCCACCATGTGGCCGAGCCCGTGCGGGAAAAACAACGTGTGCGCCTCCCGCTCGACCAGGGTCTCGGGCACGCCCTGCATCACCCCCATGGCAACGAGGCCCGCGACCATCTCCACGGCGGCGGCGAGGTGGAGATTTTTCCATTCGGCCCCGGGCACGCAGCGCGTGATCGCCCGCTCCTCGGCGGCGAGGACGACTTGGTGGAGGTCGCGCTGAAAAGCGGAGGGTTCTCCGGCCACATAGGTGCGCGTCACGTCCGCCATGTAGCGGTCGATCTCCGCGCCGGCATCGACGAGCACGAACTCCCCGTCGCGCGCGGCCCGGGCGGAGGGTTCGAAGTGCAGCACGGCGGAATTCGGGCCTGTGCCGACGATCGTGCCGTAGCCGGGGCGGCTGGCGCCGTGGCGGAAAAACTCCGCCTCCAGCTCGATCTGCAGCGCGCGCTCGGTCAGGCCGGGGCGCACCAGCTCGCGCAGCTTCGCGTAGCCGGCCGCGGTGGCCGCGGCGGCGCGGCGGATGAGCGCAAGTTCATGGTCGTCCTTGGGCCGGCGCGCGTGGCGGAGCGATTCGCGGACGCGTTCCGTGGCCGGGGCGTAAAGCGACACGACCGGGAGCTTGCCCCCGAGCGCGGCGACGGGCCGGCCCCGGCGGGCCGCCAGCCAGCCGTCGAGCAGGGCGATGGGCGTGCCCGGGACCTGCTCGCGCCCCTCCCAAACCCGCTCGCCCTCGGTGACCGCGGGCACGAACGACACCCAGCCTTCGGCCGCGCCGTCGCGCGGATCGTAGGCCATCACGCCGCCCGCACACTCCTGCCCCGCGAGATAGTAGTACTCGGCATGCGAACGGAAAGGATACGTTTGGTCGCTGTTTTCGGGCAACGGTACCGGTTCGCCCGCGCCCACGAGCAGGAGGGCGTCTTCAAGCGGCAGGGCTTCGGCGATCCGGGCGCGGCGGGTGGAGAGGTGGTCACTCATGGCGGGCGGCGGGCTCCATCAAGCGCGGTTCCGGCGCCGACGCCAAAACAAAACCGGCGTCATCTGTGTCTTGCGGCGCCTGCTTCGGCCGCACTTTCGTGCGTCTCCGGCAACGCGGGCTTGTCACGCGGCGCACGGCGCGTCACATCCGCGGTGCCCCGCCGTGAGCTTTTCCCGTCACGATCCCGAAGAATGGTTTGCCGAGCACGTGCTGCCCCACGAGCCGATGCTGCGCGCCTGGCTGCGGGGCCGGTTTCCCTCGCTCGCCGACCTCGACGACGTCGTGCAGGAGACCTTTGCCCGCGTCCTCCAGGCCTACGCCCATGCGCCGATCGGGTCGCCCAAGGCGTTCTTGTTCACCACC
>JAPLTR010000059.1 GCA_026398065.1 Verrucomicrobiota bacterium
CGACGTCCCACGCGCTGACTACCCGCACCGGCGGACAAATGCGCTTCACCAACACGGAGCAGGAGCAACCCATCGGCGAACTCTCCGTCTACTATGTCGACGCTGGAGCCGAACCCAAAGGGACCGAGTCGCTCGCCTTTCACCTCGGTTTTGACGCGGGCGAGGATCGGTTCATCACCGGCCGCTTTCCCGCTGACGAAGGCGCCTCGCTGATCGCCCGTCCTGCCGGGACCTCGCTCGCCATCCCCTCCAACGCGATGCCCGTTGGACGCTTCCTGCCCCTCGTCCACGTGCTCATTCCCCTGGCTGGCGTCGATCTCACGGACGGGCTGGACGGAATTGCGCTCGATCTGCCGGCACTCAAGCTGAGCCCGCTCGCCGACGGCCTCATTGCCCTCAATATCCAAGTCCGGGACCCGTTGTGGCCGGCGCGGAATCTCCTCAATTTCACCTTCAGCGTGAAACCCAACGAGGCCAAAACCCTTTGGCTCGACACGCGCGATCGCATCTTGCCGAAGGACAAACCGCTTTATCTTACGATCGCATGCGCCAGTCCGGAATTCGACGCGAATACCCTCTTCGACGCCAAACTCCGCCTCGTCTTCAAATCCCGCGAGGCCGCCCGCCCTGAACACGAACTGGACCGCTTCACCCAAGTCCGCGACGCCTACGCCATGCTCGTCGAGGAGCATCCCACCTCCCTAAAGCTCGCTCTCTGGGCCCGTTTCAAGGGCGACCTGGAGGACCTGCTCCGCGTCAGTCCCGAGCACGAGCTCGGCCGCAAATACGCCGCCGCCGGCCTGCCCGGTTCACCCCGTCCTCCCTTTACGCAGCCGGTCGCGCCCCCTGGCGTGCCGCTCTGGGCCTTCCGTCAGACCGAGCTGCTCGGTCGCGTGAAAAAATTCGTCCTCTGGTACATCGATCACCGCCAGTCCGCCTACGGCGATTTCGGCGGCGGCATCTCCGACGATGTCGATCTCACGAACACGTGGCCCGGCGTCGCCCTCATGGGCAGCGAGCCGGAGAAAATCAAACGCTCCCTCCAGCGCCTCCTGGATGCCGCGTACAAGAACGGCATGTTCACCCGCGGCCTCCCCACCATCCAGGCCGACGAACTCCACAGCTACGAGGAGGGCATCAACTGTCTCGCGCAAAATCTCATCCTCGACTACGGCAGCCCGCGCCAGCTCGAGCGCGCGATGGAGAACATCCGCGGCGTCGAAAGCATCACCGGCATCAACGCCGCCGGCCACCGCCACATCCGCTCCTCCTATTACAGCGGCACGAAAATGGCGGAGGAGGGTCCCTGGGGCTGGTCCAAGCCGTACTCCTACCTCGTCCTTCATCCGGCGTATCTGTTTGCCGACTACAACGGCAGTCCCGCCGCGACGAAACTCGTCACCGAGCTCGCCGACGGCCTGCTCGCCCACTACCGCCCCGGCAGCGGCCGCAACGGCCTGCCCGCCGCCATCCACTACGCCACCGACGCCGAGGGCGAGGCCACCCGCGGCATGCTGCCCTGGCCCCTCTTCTGGTCCGCGTGGCGCTCGACCGGCGACAAAAAATTCCTCGCGCCCATCACCGACAGCGGGCTCAGCGGGCTCTCCGCCGTCAACGCCAACGTCCTCGATCTCCTCGCCCTCCGCCCCGAATGGCGCAAAAGTCTCGTCGCCGGCGAACGGGCCGAATCCCTGGAAACGCGCAGGCCCGACGGCCGCACGCGCTCCGCCGACGCCGGTTTCCGCGCCTCCGCGATGTTCCATTTCACGTGGCAGCTCGACGGCGACAAACGCGGACTCGAGGCCCTCTACGCCTCGCAGATCGAACAGTGCGCCCACCTCGAGTTCATCAACACCGAGGGCAGCCTCTGGATCGA
>JAPLTR010000808.1 GCA_026398065.1 Verrucomicrobiota bacterium
ACCATCGCCCGGCCCGTCGGAGACCTGTGACGCCGGCGCCACCCCTTCCCCGCCGCATGTCCCTCTCCGCGCCCGCGCCACTCCCGCTTTCCGCTCCGGTTCGTGCCCTGCTCTGGGCCACGGTCTTCGGGGCCCTCGTGCTGATCGCGCACAATTTCTGCCTGTCCCTCCTGCCCGACGTATCCATTCCGTTCCCACCGGCCGCGATCCGCGCCGAGCCCAACGGGCATGCGTTCTCCATCGCTTTCGACCACAGCCCCGCGGACACGCTCCTGAACCCGCGCAGCCGCGTCACGCTCACCGAGGACGGGCGCCCCCTCATCGTCAAACTCCGGCTCCCGAACAGCGTGCTCGCGGAGGGCGAGGGCTCATGGTGCCACGTCCCGGGCCGCATCATCTTTTCCGTCCGCGACCGGACCGACCCGCGCACCAACGGCCGGAGCTACGTCGCCCATTCGCCCGTCCTCTATTCGCGCAACCTCGGCTACGCCGCCCTCGCCGTCCTCGTCGGCGCGCTGTACCTCCTGCGCCGTGGCACCGGCCACCCGTCGGCACCGGCGTCCTCCTCCGTCCCGTTGCCGCCCGCGGCCGCCCGGCGCTTCCGCCTGCACGTCACCCTCGCCGGCCTCGTGTTCCTCGCCGGCCTGTATTGCGCGACCGGCACGCTCGCCCCTTACGCCAACACCCTGCTCTCCGATCCCGATCCGGCCACGGGCTATCTCTACAACATGGACCATTCCTTCCACCGCGCGACCTTCGCCTTTGTGGACGGCGAGCCGCGCGCCGCCTGGCAGGACGCGATCATGCTGCGCCGGGTCCTTTACGCCGTGCTCGCCTGGCCGTGGATGAAGGGTCTGAGTTTCGAACTGGGCGGCGTGCTGTTCAATCTGCTCGCGAACCTCCTCGGCTTCGCCGCCGGCGTGATGATGGTGCGCCGCCATGTCGGGGAACGCGGCGCCATCTTCGCCGGCTGGCTGCTGGCATTGTATCCGGGTGCCGCCTATTGGGCCGGCCAGCCCTACGCCTATGCGCTGATTTTCCCGTTGGGCATCGCGGCCTTCTGGCTGCTGCTGGAACTGCCCGCCGCCCGCCTGACGCGTGTCGCCTGGCTGTCGCTGGCCCTGGGCGTGATTTACCTGAGCTACGATTTTCACGCCTACTTCCTGCCGGCCAGCCTGCTCCTGCTCGTCTGGCACCGGTGCTTCTCCGCGGCCGCCCTCAGTGTCGTCCTGCAGGTCCTCCCGCTCGGGGGATGGCTCTGGATACTGAGGAACATCGTGCAGCTGCCGCTGGAAAACAGCAACACCGTCGCCTATCGCGCGCATTTCGCCGCCTTTTTCGACCCCGCGTCCTTCGCCGGCAACCTCGGCCGCCTCGCCGCTTTGCCGGAGACCGCGGCCGACTGTTTTTTCGGCGCGAATTTCCTCTTCCTCCCCCTGCTCGCCGCCATCGCGTGGGCGCTCGACCTGTCGTGGAAGGACCTCACCCGCCATCGCGCCGTGCCGGCGGTGCTGGCCGCCGGCCTCGCCCTGTTTCTTTTCTGCAATGTTCCCCCACCGCACAACGGACCGTGGAATTTCGGCGGGAGCTGGATCGCGCGCATCTACCAGCCGCTCTTCCCTGCCCTCGTGTTGTTGCTGGCCTGGTGGTGGCAGGAGCGGCTGCCGACCGCCCCCTTCGCGCGGGGCGCCCGACTCGCCCTGGTTGGGCTGACCCTCGGTGGAAACGCCCTCATTTGCTTCGGCCCCGTCGCCGGGGTGCCGCTGCCTGTGGCCGAAACGGCCTTTTATCGCTTCTACGACCACACCGACCTGCACTGGGTCTACGAGCGCAATCTCCGGCTGCACGGGCGCCGCCCGCTGGGATTCCCCCGCCCCGGTCCCGGCCAGTGATCCGATCGGCGAAAAATCGCGCCCCCTTCGTGCCGCTTGATTTTTTCCGCGGTCTGATAAACTAGCGGGCTCTCTTCATTTTTACTTACTTCTGACCCGTCCCGCCCAACCCTCATCGCTTCCTCCCTCATGTCTACCACCGCACCGCAGAAATTCGAGTTCCAAGCCGAGATCAAGCAGCTCCTCGATATCGTCATCCACTCGCTCTACACCGAGAAGGAGATCTTCGTCCGCGAGCTCGTCTCCAACGCCTCCGACGCCCTCGAAAAGCTCCGCCACACGCAGATCACCGAAAAGGAGATCTTAGACGAGAAGGTTGAGCTGGAGATCAACGTCACCACCGACGACAAGGCCAAGACCATCACCATCCAGGACACCGGCATCGGCATGACCCGCGCCGAACTGGTCGAGAATCTCGGCACCATCGCCCACTCTGGCTCCAAGCAGTTCCTCAAGGCCCTCGGCGAGGGCGGCGCGAAGAACTCCAACCTCATCGGCCAGTTCGGCGTCGGCTTCTACTCGGCCTTCATGGTGGCGAAGTCCGTCAAGGTGTACTCGCACTCGTGGCGCGCGGCCGAGCCCGGTCACGTCTGGACCAGCGACGGCTCCGGCAGCTACGAGATCGAGGAGGCCGAGGGCCAGAGCCGCGGCTCCAAGATCGTCATCGAGCTGAAGGACGACTGCGACGACTTCGCCTCCGACTGGAAGATCAAGGAGATCCTCGAGCGCTACAGCGCGTTCGTCTCCTTCCCGATCAACCTCAACGGCAAGCGCATCAACACCATCCAGGCCCTCTGGCTCCGCTCGAAAAACGAGATCAAGGACGAGGAGTACACCGAGTTCTACAAGTTCCAGTCCCACGCCCACGACGATCCGCGCCTGCGCCTCCACTTCAGCGCCGACGC
>JAPLTR010000026.1 GCA_026398065.1 Verrucomicrobiota bacterium
CACGAAGGTCTTGATCGACACCAGGGGATTGCGGATTTCATGGGCCAGGCTCGCCCCGAGGAGACCGACGGTGGCGAGCTGTTCGGCGTGCTGCACCTTCACCGAGAAATAGGCGCGCTCCATCGCGCTTTCCATGATCGAGGCCAGCTCCATGAGCTGGGTGACCTGCGGGTAGGTGAAGGGCCGCCGCGAGGCCGAGACCCCGACGCCGACCAGCGCGGTGAGGGTCGGCCCCTCGCCGACCACCAGCACGCCGAGGGCGTGCGTCTTCAGGAACCGGGCGACGGCGTCCCGCTGCGGCGTGGAGCGTTCGCGCGCCAGCCGCTCCGGCGTCGCCCAGCGGAGGTGCCGCATGGTCTGCACGACCACGTCCTCGCCCGACAGCTCGATGCCCCCGCCCCGGAGCTGGTCGCGGGTGCCCGCAATCATCAGCGCCTGGTCGCTCTGACCCCAGCCCTTGAGCACGTTGAGAAACGCCTTCTCGAGGTTCTCGACCTGCGTCTCGCGCCGGGCGACGTCGTAGGCCGCCCGCCGGGCGGCGGTCGCCTCAGGGTAAAAGTGAAACAACCGGTCCAGGAGGCCGTTCAGCGCGGACGCAAACCACAGCGTGAGGGCCGTGGTGATCACCCACGCGAGCGGCGCCGGGAGGCTCAGCCGCTCGAGGATGAAGTCGGACGCAAAGGCAAAGCCCGCCACCAAACCCACGAGGGCGACGCGCTGCAGGGCGACCAGCAGCAGTTGCCGGGCGTCGAAGATCCGGCTCGTCGTCATCGCTACGACCGACGCGGTGTAGAACACAATCACCACCAGCGGCTGGAGCAGGATGAGCCACGGCAGCGCGAGGATCGCCCGCAGGGCCATGAGCAGCAGGACCGAACCGGCCGTGATGCTGCCCCCGATCAGGGCGATCTGCATCTCCAGCCGGATGCCACCGGTCTGCTCCCGCGACTGGCGGAGCGTTTGCCGGCTGAGGGCAACATAGACCCCCACGATCCCCACGATATAGGTGTAGAAGGCCCAGCCGAACCCGTGCGCCTCGCGGCTCGAACTCCGCGCCACAAACCCCTCGATGGGTGTGAGGCACGCCAGCAGGGTGCAGACGACCGCCCACGGCAAGATGCCCCGCAGCATCTTGCCCCACCGCTCCGTGGCGCCCGGGATCGACTCCTTGATCACCCACAGGTGCATGGGAATGAAGGCCCCCACCGCCGAGGACATGCGCACCCACCACTGCCCGTCCCCGGCGGGCGAAAAGACCGCGAAGTGCAGGCTCACCAGCCAGAGCGCCACGTGCACCGACGCGGTGAAAAAGGTCAGGTTGATGCGCCGGTGCGGATTCGACCAGAATGCCGCGAACCCCACCACCACCGCCCCCACGGCGGCGAGCAGCATCGGACTGAGGATCATTTCGTCAGGAGCAGGCATGCGTTGGTGCCCGACAGTCCATGGGCGTTCACGAGGGCGTTGCGATGCGGCACGAACCGGGGGTGCGCGCTCAGGTTCAGCGGGCAGGCGGGGTCAGGAAACTTCCAGTTGACGGTGGGCGGCACCACCCCGCGGGCGATCGACAGCGCCGCGCAGCCGACCTGGATAGCACCGCCCGCCCCCAGCGGGTTGCCCACGCTGCCCTTGATCGAAACGGCCGGAATCAGGCCGAGACCGGCCCCGAACACCCGGGACAGCGCCCCCGCCTCCGCCGCATCGATGATCTTGTGGCCCGGCCCCCACGCGTTGATCGACTCGACCTGGTCCGGGTGCAGGCCCGCATTCGCCAGGGTCAGCCGGATGGCGTCGCCCATCCCGCCGCCCGGCACCGCCAGCGGGTCGGAGGCAAAGGCGTAGCCCTCGACAAAGCCGTAGCCGGGGCGCGGGCTGTCCTCCGGTTCCAACACCAGCATACAGGCGCCCTCGCCGATCACCCCGGTCGTCCGCCACAGGTCAAAGGGCCGGCACTGCGTCTCGGGGCTCTCGGGGTTGCCCGGCGAAAGCCCGGCCAGCTTCAGCTCGAGCATCGGGTGAAAATACAGCGGCGACTCCGTGCCCCCGCACAGCGCGATCTCCGTCTCGCCGCTCGCCACCATCTCGGCGGCATGGCCGATCGCGTCCGACCCCGCGCAACACGCGCTCTGCAGGGCCAGCGTGCGGGTGGTCCCGCCGATGACCTCGCCGATGGTCCCGCTGATCGAGCTCACCGACGCCGAAAACACCGAGGTGGGCAGCCCGTTGATCGGCCCCTTGCGTACGATCATGTCGACCCCCTTGTTGATCGCCCCGAAATCCATCAGCGACGCGCCCACGATCACCAGCGGCGAGCGCCCGCGCAGGTCGCCCAGCTCCAGCCCGGCATCGACGAGGGCAAGGTGCGCCCCCGCGAGGGCAAATTGAGTGTGCCGCGGCATGCGTTTGCTCGACACGGCGGGCAGGAAGTTTTCCAGCCGGAAATCCCTCACCTCCGCGGCGACAAACGACCCCGCCTCCTCGGGGAAACGTTTCACCTTGGTGACCCGGCTCACCGGTTCGAGGATGCCCTGCCAGAATGCTTCTCGACCGATGCCGGCCGGGGTCACCGGTCCGATGCCGGTGATCTTGACGCGCCGCCGCTTCATTCCGCGGGCGCTGCCGGGAACAGCAAACGCACGGTCGTGCCTTTGCCGGGCGCCGATTCCACCCCGAAGGTCGCTCCATGCGTCCCGGCGAGGTGACGGCAGATGCTGAGCCCGAGCCCAGTGCCGTTGGATTTGCTGCTGTAGCCGCCGTGCAACGCGCGCTTCAGCCGGTCGGCGTCCATGCCTGTCCCGTTGTCCGCGATGCTCATCTCGATCTGCGAACCCTGCCGGGAAAACGTTACCATCAGCCGCGTGGCGCCGGCCTCGAGCGAGTTCTTGAACAGGTTCTGCAGCACCCGCATCAGCTCGAACTTCGCCCCGCGCACCCAGGCCTCGCTCAGACCGGTGACCTGGATCGCCACATTGCCGAAAAAGATCACCTGTTTCACCTCCTCCACGACGTGGATCAGATCGACCCGCGCAAAGGTCGGGGTCTGCTTCGCCGCCATGCGCCAGTTTTCGGACAGGTGGTGGCAGTATTCCGCGGCCTTTTCCACCATCGCCGAGTACTCCAGCAATTTCTTCGCCGCGGCGGGGTCCCGCTGGCGCAGCAACCGGGCCTCTTCCGCGAGCAGGGAGGCGTACCCGATGACGACCGTCAGCGGGTTGTTGAGATCGTGCACGAGTTCGACCGAGGCCCGCGCCTGCCAGATCTGCGGCTCGTTCCGCTCGATCTCGCGCTTCAGGGCCGTGTTCGAGTCGAGCGCCTCGCGCGCCAACGCCGCCTGCGCCCGGCGCAACCGCGTCGCCTGCGTCTGCTTGCGCACGGCCTCGATCAATTCCGGAATGTCCGGCGGCTTCCGCAAATACTGGTTCGCCCCGGCCACCATCGCCTGCTGGGCCGTGAGCAGCGTGCCGTAGCCCGTGAGCATGATCACCGACACGTGGGCGTCGATCTTGCGCAATTCCTCCAGCGCCCGGATGCCATCCATCTCCGGCATGCGGATGTCGAGCACGACCGCCGCGTAAGGGCGGGCCCGGAGCTTGGCCAGCGCTTCCTTCGCCCGGTCCGCCGTATCCACCGCAAACTCCGAGGCCAGGCTGAAGGCGATCGACTCACGCGGGCCGTATTCGTCATCCACGACGAGCACCGGAGGTTTTTCGGTCAGGACGGCCCCCGGTGAGGCGGGATTGTTATCGGTCAGCATGTGGGCTGAGTGGCTGATAGGCTGAAGCGCTGAATCGTTGCGAATGGTCGGCACGCGCCGAGAAGCATAGCGCGTGTTTGCAGTCGCGTTCTACCCGTGTCAAGGCATGCATCCGGCATTGATTTGCAGGAAACCGCTCCCGAGCATCTTGACGTGATTTTTACGATTGTCGCCCTTGCTTCCGCCGCCCTCGCCGGCGCCTTCACCTGGCTCTTTTTACGGGGCCGGGAGACCGCCCGCGCGGCCGAGCTGGCCGCCACCCTCGCCGACCGCGACCGGTTGACCGCCGAACTGGCCTCCGCGCGGGCCGAATCCGCCCGCCTGGCCACCCTCAATTCCTCCCTTCAGGCCGACCTCGCCGCCGACCGGGCCAAATTCGCCGCCCAACTCGCCGCCGAACAGCAGCGCCTGACCGAGCGCGAGGCCCTCGCGGCCAAGTACCTCGCCGACGCCGAGAAACTGAAGGCCACCCTGCAGACGGAATTCCAGGCCGTCGCGTCGAAACTCCTCGACGAAAAGTCCGCGAAATTCACCGACCACAACAAGGTCCAGGTCGAGGCCCTCCTCCACCCGCTGCGTCAGCAACTCGCCGACTTCCGCGAGCGCGTCGACACCGTGTACAAAACGGAGAGCGACGACCGCTCCGCCCTGAAGGCCCAGATCGAACAGCTCCGCCTCCTCAACACCCGCATCACCGACGAAGCCCACGCGCTCACGACCGCCCTCAAGGGCCAGTCGCAGGCCCGCGGCGCCTGGGGCGAACTCATCCTCGAGCGTCTGCTCGAGTCAGCCGGCCTGATCCGCGGCCAGGACTACCTCACCCAGGAATCCATCACCGCCGCCGACGGCCGCCGCCTCCGCCCCGACGTCATTTTGCGCCTCCCCGACCAGCGGCACCTCGTGATCGATTCCAAGGTCTCCCTCGTCGCCTACGAACGCGCCGTCAACGCCTCCGACGACCCCACCCGGCTGGCCTCCACCCGCGACCACGCCGCCGCCGTCCGCACCCACGTCGAGCAGCTCAGCGCGAAGAAATACGAGGACACCGGCAAACTGATCACCCCCGACTACGTGCTCATGTTCGTGCCCCTGGAACCCGCGTTCATCCTCGCCGTGGAACACGACCGCGTGCTCTACGAATGGGCCTTCGACCGCCGGGTGATTTTGTGCACTGCGCCGACCCTCCTCGTGACGCTGAAGACGGTGGCCAGTTTGTGGAAGCAGGACCGCCAGACGAAGAACGTCCAGGCCATCGCCACGCGCGGGGGGCTGTTGTACGACAAATTCGCCGGTCTTTTTGCCGACCTGGAGGACATCGGACGGCACCTCGCCCGCCTCCGCGAAAGCTACGATGGCGCCCTGGGCAAATTGAAGACCGGCCCGGGCAATCTTTTGACCCAGGTCGAGGAGCTGAAAACCCTCGGCGCGAAGGCCAAAAAATCTCTCCCGGCGGCGACACCCGAAATCGATGGCTGATTCGCGTCGATCCATGACCAAAACCCATCTCCATTTCCTCGTATCTGTCGCATGAGCCACCCCCTTCACGGCATCTGGCAAATGGTGCGCGCCGAGAGCGGCGGCGAGCCCTCCTCTGACCTCCTCGGTCTCCGCGTGGAGCTCCACCTCTCCGCCGACACCTACCACGTCCACTTCGCCGGCGAACTCGCCGACCAGGGCACCTACCAGCGAGGCTCCACCGAGCCCCACTCCACGCTCATCCTCGTCGGCGCCAAGGGCCCCAACGCCGGCCGCACCATCCCCTGCATCTACCAACTGGTCGGCGACCGCCTCCGCGTCTGCTACGGCCTCGACGGCACCACCCCCACGGCCTTCGCGACCACGGCGGGCTCGACACACTATCTCGCGACGTACCGGCGGAAGGCGGTGTAGCGGCTGGCCGGGCCCGCACTGGAGTCCGCGCCGGCGCCTGCGCGTATGACACATTTCCCGGCGGTGAAAAATTCGGCCGCCGTCTAATGATTCGGTACCTCACCCGTTGTCTCTCCGGCGCTCCCCGGCGTCGTCCTGTCTTCGTGTCCTAACGCCTCCTCGCAAGCCAACCATGGAGGATTCCATTCCCCACCCCGATGCCCACTCATCCGCTCCCCCGCCCCCTGATTCGTTTCGTGCTGCTGGTCGCCGTAATCGCCCCCGTCGTCCCGCTCGCTCCCGCCCAGTCCGTCACTCCCACCGAAGTCGCCAAAGCCGATGGCCGGGTGCAGGACGCGGAGTACGGCGTCGCCTTCGTCTGTCCACCGGGCTGGTCATCCAGCGGGGCCCACCGTTGGGGCGATATGGAATCCACCATCGTCGTCGAATCCAAGGCCCTGCCCGACGCCCAATTCGGGATCTACTCCCAGGTCTATTATGAGCCCTTCGCCCCCGCCGAAGGCTTTCCCGCGTGGCTTCGCGCCGAAGCCGATCGCAAGGCCCGGCTTCGGGCCACCAGCGACGGCTTTCTCGACTACGCCAACCGCGCCGACAGCTTCGTGGCCCGGGAGATTGGCGGCCACCCCGCATTGAGCTGGAGCGCCGACTACTCGGCTGCCGGCCGTAAATACCGCGAACTCCTCGCGCTCGTGATCAGCGAATCCAACCGCGTCCTCTATTTCGCGAAGGTCCCCGCCGATCAGGTCGCGAAACTCCAGCCTGATTTCGACGCATTGTTGGCCTCCACCCGGCTCACGGCGGGCACCTGGAAACAGGCCCTGCCCGCGCGGGTCTTCGCGGCCCGCCGGGCGTACGCCGCGAAGGAATTTTCGGAAGCCGTCGAGGCCTTCACCCTCGCCTTCCAGGCCGCCCCTCCCCGCCCCACCGATCTCGTCCTCGGCGCGGCGGCGGCAGCGCAAACCGGCCAGCGCGAGGTCGCGCTGGCGTGGCTCGGCCAGGCCGTGGCCAAGGGCTGGAACCAGACTTCGCGCCTGACCAAAAACCCCGCGTTCGCCTCGCTTCACGCGAGCGACGAATGGAAGAAAATCATCGCCGCGCTCCAACGCAGCCAGGGCAGCATTGAAAATGTCACCGATCCGGACCTTCAGAAAAAACTCCTCGCCATCCTCGACGAGGATCAGAAATACCGGAAGCAGCTCGGCGAGGTGGAAAAGCAGTTCGGCCGTGACTCCGCCGAGATCAAAGCGCTCTGGAAAACGATGGCCGAAGCGGACGCGATCAACCTCCCCCAGATCACGAAGATCCTGGACGAAAAGGGCTGGGTCGGGCCCGACGTCGTCGGCCGCCAGGCCAACTGCGCCCTCTTCCTCGTCATCCAACACGCCGATCTCGCGACCCAGAAAAAATACCTGCCGATGATGCGCGAGGCCGCCAAGACCGGCGCCGCCCAGCCCAGTTCCCTCGCCCTCCTGGAGGACCGCATCGCCCTCCGCGAAGGCCGCCCCCAGATCTACGGCAGCCAGATCATGCGGATGGCCAACGGCCCCTACTACGTGGACAATCTCGCCGACCCCGAGCACGTCGACGAACGCCGCGCCTCCGTCGGCCTCGGGCCGCTCGCCGACTACGTCGCCCGCTGGGACATCAAGTGGGACCCCGCCACCTACCAAAAAGAGCAGGCCGAGCGCGCCGCACAGAAAAAGTAGCCCGCGAGCAAGGTCCGGCGCCGGGCAGTTCTCCCCCATCCGCGTGCGGAACTGCGCCGGACCGGGATGCATTTCGCCCTTCACCCCGGCGGCGAAGCGCGCACCCTTGATCACGCGCCACGCCTTCTCCGATGCACCTCTCCGGCCTCTTCCTCTACCCCGTCAAATCCCTCGGCGGCTTCGCCGTCGAGTCCGCCACGCTCGATCCCCTCGGTATTGTCGGCGACCGGCGTTTTCTCGTCGTCGACGAGACCGGCCGGTTTTTGACTCAGCGCGGGCTTCCTCGCATGGCCCTCGTCGGCACCGCCCTCGACGCGACCCACCTCACCCTCTCCACGTCGCCCGCGCAGACGCTCCGCGTCGCCCTCGCCTCCGATCCCGCCGCGCCGCTTCGCACCGTGAGCATCTGGAAAAGCGAAAACCTCCTCGCCGAGGACTGCGGCGACGCACCCGCGCAATTTCTCTCCGACTTCCTCGGCGCGCACTGCCGCCTCGTCCGCATCGGCGAAAAATTCTCCCGCCCCGTGCTCAAGGCCGCGGCCCGCCCCGGCGACCTGGTGACTTTTGCCGACGCCTGCCCGCTCCTCGTCATCGGCGAATCGTCCCTCGTCGACCTCAACGACCGCCTCGCCGAGCAGGGCGAAGAGGCGGTCCCCATGAATCGCTTCCGTCCCAATCTGGTGATCTCCGGCTGCCCGGCCCATGCGGAGGATGCCTGGACCCGGTTCCAGCTCGGGACCGCGATCTTCCGCTCCGCCGGCCCCTGTGTCCGCTGCCTCGTCCCCAACACCGATCAGGCGACGGCCGAGCGCGGCAAAGAGCCCCTCCGCACCCTCGCCACCTACCGCCGCGCACCGGCCAGTTCCACCGATGTCATCTTCGGCCAGAACCTCATCAATGAAACCAAGTCCGGCGCCGTGCGCGTGGGCGATGCGGTGAAGATCCTATAACCCGGAGACGGCGGACCGGACCGGCCGCACCGGGGATTTCTCCGTCATGCATTTCCGGATACGCCGTGCAGCGGACGTCCGCCCGCAAAAAAGCCCCGCCGGGAAGGCGGGGCCGGGTGCTGATCGGACAAACGGGGTCCTCAGGCGCGCGGGGACCGCCGGCGCAGGGCGATCAGGCCCGGCAGCGCCAGGACGAGCAGGGCCGCGGTGGACGCGCTGTCCGGCACTGCCGCCGGCGTGAAGGACACCGAGCCGCTGACCGCGAACACGCTGAAGCCGCCGCCCGCGGAGTTGTGGGCCTTGAACGCGATCACGTTCTGGCCGCTCACTAGGTAGCTGGAGATGTTGGCCGTGGCGGCCGCATTCGTGCCGCGATGCCGATGCGATGCTTCATCGCCGGGATCAGTTCCTCCCCCCGGCCGTGCAGCCTCAGTCGGGTCCGGCGGCGCTGCGTCTCACTGGCGTCGCTCGCTCCCGCTGCGCCGCTTTCCGGCCCCGTCCCGCAAGAAATCGCCCAATGCCCGGCCCGCATGGCTCAGCGCCCAGGCCTCGCGGCGGATGATGCCGATGGACCGCGTCATCCCCGCGAGCGTCCGGTAGCGCACGCCAGGCAGGGGACGCACGCAGGCCATTTCGGGCACGACCGATATGCCCCACCCGTTCGCAACAAAGGCCAGCACCGTCTCGATCTGCGCGCTGCGAAAACTCACGCGCGGCGCGAAACCGTTGAGCCGGCAGAACTGCAGCGCCTGCCCGGCCAGACAGTGCCCTTCCTTCATCAGGACAAAGGCTTCTTGTGCCAGGTCATCGAGCTTGAGCCGCCGCTTCTTCGCCAATGCGTGTCCCGTCGGCAGGGCCACGAGCAGCTTCTCCTCAAAGAACGCTTCCGCCGCCAGCCCCGGCCGCTCCACCGGCAAACTCACCAGCGCCAGATCGATCTCTTTCGCCAGCAGCGCCGCGGCCAGCTGGTCGGTGGTGTCCTCGTGCACCACGACCTCGACGGCGGGAAATCTCGCCGAAAACGCCCGCAGCCGCTGCGGCAGAAAATAGGGCGCCACCGTCGGTAGCACCCCGAGCGTCACCCGCCCGCGCACCAGCCCGCGCAGGTCGCGCACGCCCGCGCGCGCCCGCTCCACTTCCTCGAGCACCCGCTCCGCGTGGGCCCGCAGGAGGTCGCCCGCCGAGGTCAGCGCGACCTCGCGCTTGGTGCGCTCGAACAGCTTTTCGCCCAGTTCGTCCTCCAGTTTCATGATCTGCTGGCTCAGCGACGGCTGGGCCACATGGCACTGCTCCGCCGCACGGCTGAAGTGCTTCGTGCGGGCCACGGCGAGAAAGTAGCGCAATTGATGAAGCTCCATAGTTATTTCCTATTACTGCCAGTACTTCTTAATATTTCTCACCTATCATGCGAGGTGATACTGTCGGACCGACGAAACTCCCCATGAAACCATTCCCCGACTCCCTCCGCGCCGCGGCGCCCGCCGACGGCCACGCCCTCGCCCGCCAGCTGGCCGAGTTTGCGCTCGCCGGGCGCGATGCGGCGCCGCGCGACATAGCCGCCCATCTCTCGTCGCCCCCCGCCCCCGCCATCGAAACGCTCACCGCCCTCTACTTTCAGACCGTGTCCGCCGCCAACGGCGGCTGGCTGCGCTAGGCGCCAGGGCGGAACGCTCCATTCCAGGAGCCACCGCTCCTCCACTGCCTCGCAGATTTTCCCGAAACCAAAACCTCCCACCCGACAAGCTCATGGAAAACCCAACTGGCAGCACCGGCGGCAAATGCCCCTTCCCTCATCTCCACGGCACCGCCCCGAAGCCATCGCACGCGAGCGCCGGCACCCGGTCCAACCGGGACTGGTGGCCGAACCAGCTCAACCTCAAGATGCTGCACCAGAACTCCGCCTTGTCCGATCCCATGGGCGCGGACTTCGACTATGCCGCGGAGTTCAACCAGCTCGATCTGCCGGCCCTCAAACGGGACCTCTGCGCGCTGATGACCGATTCGCAGGACTGGTGGCCGGCTGACTTCGGCCACTATGGACCGTTCTTCATCCGCATGGCGTGGCACAGCGCCGGCACCTACCGCAC
>JAPLTR010000713.1 GCA_026398065.1 Verrucomicrobiota bacterium
TTCCGCGCCGGCCTTCTTCTGGCGGTTTTGGAGGATGATGCTGTGGTTCTGCCGGTGGCTGACGAGAAAACCGGCGGTGGTGGCGGTGGCCGCGAGGCGCGTGGACGGGGGCGATTGCAGCTGGCCTTAGGGGACGCGTTCGAACGGACCCTCGAAGGCTTCGAGGACGCGCGTGAACTTCACCCCCATCTGAAACGCGAGGGTGTAGCCGGTCACGTCGTAGGGTTTGTTGGGCGGTCCGCCCTCGTACTTGAAGTCGTTCGGGTGGTCTTGCGGTTCGAACATGTCGAGCACGTGCGGGCGGAAGGCCTGGTCGGTCTTCACGACGTAGGAGCCGGCGGGATAACGCTGGCCCGCGACGCTGAACTCCGCCGTCGCGCGGTGCACGGCGACGCCGGTCTTGAGCAGGGCGTTGATGAACTTCACCGCGGTCGGGAAGTCCGCCTGATCGGCGGGGACGATGAAGCCGCGGGGATCGCGCCACTCGGGCTTGTGCAGGAGATCGTAGTACTTGGGGGCGAGACGGGTGGCGGAGGGCGGCGGGCCATCGGGGGCGTCCGCGGCGTCCTCGGCCGCATCGGCGGGCGTTTCGCCGGAGGCGAGGCGGACGATTTCGTCGAGGCGCGACGGGCGGGGCGTCCACGTGTCGCGGCGACCGCGGGCGATGGAGTTCCGGCCCATCACGTAGATATTGTAGAGAAGGGTGTCGCGATGGCGGGAGGCGTAGTCGAGCACGGCGCGGTTGGCCGAGAGGGAGTACTCGATCGACTGGCGGTAGTGCCACTCCTGCGGGGCGACGGGCGCGGCGAGGTCGTTGGAGGGTAGCTGGCGGCGGGCGACGAGCGGGATGCGGGTGGGGGTGGGGCTGCCGATGACCTCGGAGAGCAGCCCGATCATGTTGTGAAAATAGGTCGTGGTGCGCAGCCCGCCGTTGAACCACGTGGAGTAGTTGGCGCCGCTGCGCGAGGTGGCGCCGGGTTTTCCCTCTTCGAGAAACCGGCTCTGGATGGCGGTGCCGAGCGTCTGCACGCCGACGACCACCAGCGGGTCATAGACGTAGTTGAACGGATCGCGGAACGGCGGGACGAACATCACGGTGCCCGCCGGGCCGGTCTGGTGGTGGTTGTACACCACCTGCGGAAACCATTCGAGGTAGAGCTGGCGGTTGATGTTGGTGGACTCCTTCATCGCGGAATTGAAGAAGTCGCGGTTGTTGTCGTGCCCGATGTACTTTTGGTAGAGGCGCGGCGGGCTGGAGGTCGTACGGCGGTTGGGCACCGGTTCGCGCATGTACCAGTTGGAGACGAGTTCCTGGCCGTCGGGGTTGGCGTGGACGCAGAGCACGATCACATCCTTCAAAATGCGCAGGATCTCGGGATCCGTGGCGCTCGCGAGCTGGTAAACCGTCTCGATGAGCTGGTGCGTGCCGACGGTCTCGGTGGCGTGGAGGCCGCCGTCGATCCAGACCACGGCCTTGCCCTCGGCGGCGAGCGCGCGGGCCTCCGCGTCGTCGAGGTCTTCGGCCCGGGCGAGGCGTTGCGCGATGCGCTGGTAGCGGGCGAGGTCGCGCATGTTTTCCGGCGCCGAGATCACCATCATCCACTGCGTGCGGCCCTCCTCGGTGCGACCGATGTCGACGAGCTTGGTCCGGTCCGAAGCGGCGGCGATTTTTTTGAAATACGCCTCCGTCTGCGTGTAGTTGGCGAGATGGTAGTCGTCGCCGATCGCGAAGCCAAAGTGCTCCTTGGGCGAGGGCACGGAGGCCGCGCTCACGAGAGCGGCAGCGAGGACAAAGAGAGGGAACAGGGTGCGAAGCCGGAGAGGGCGCATGACGAAAGGTGGAGGATCGGACGGTGGTCGGAAATGAAAAAGCCGCCGGAGAACCGGCGGCTTCGATGGGGCGGATGGTTTAGCCGAGCGGATTGCGCCACGAGGGCACCGCAAGCTCGGTCATGAGGCGCACGCCGGGCGCGCCGGCGAGGAGGCGGGGGATGATGTTGATGAGCGCGGCTACGGTCGCGTCGTCGCCGGCGACGCCGCCGTTGAGCACGAGGTTAAGGTTGGGCCGGCCCTTCACGACGATCGCGTCGTGCGGCAGCGAGGCGTCGAGGTACATCTGGAGGTCGAGCTTGATCTTGGTCTCGCCGCCGGAAAGGCCGACGCACTTCTGGTGGATGCCGAGGCTCTGGCCGGGGGCGACGTCGAAGAACTTGGTGACGACGCGGCTGGTGGCGACGACCGGTTCGCAGCTCTCACGGATCTCGTCGAGCTTCCACCCCATCGCGTGGGCGAGGAGGGCGACGGACTGCTGGAAGCCCGCGTGGCCGGCCTTGCCGGCGGCGAACTTGGCGCGGAAATCGTCCGGATTCTGGCCGCTGCCGATCTTGGCCTGGAGCGGCTGGCGGCGCGTGGAGGCGTCGACGACGCGCTCGACGTAGATCGACTTCACCTCGCGGCTGACGCCGGTCAGGCAGATGGGGAGGATGTCCATCACGAAGCCGGGGTTGACGCCGGTGCCCGCGATGCGCGCGCCGGTGCGGCGGCAGAGGGCGTCGTACTCCTTGGCGACGTCCGGGGTCTTCAGCGCGGGGAAGATCAGCTCCTCGCACGTCGAGGCGACGCTGATGCCGCGCTCGAGGGCGGGCTTCATTTGCGCGAATGAGGCGGCGGCGCTGGAGCCGGCGGTGTGGAGCACCACGTCGGGCGCACCCACCGCGGCGAAGAGGGCCTCGAGCGAGGGGAAGACCTTCGCGCCCGCGAGGGCGGGGACGCCGGTGAGCTCGCTGAGCGTCTTGCCGGTCTTCGTCGGATCGATGTCCACGCCTCCGGTGATTTCGAGCCACGACTGTTCAGCCGCGAGCTTGAGCGATTCGATGCCGATCGGGCCGAGCCCGAACTGGATGACTTTGATCTTGTTCATGCGTGAGGAGGTTTCGACCGCGGTCTTTGCACATGTAATGCCAACCGCCCCGCCGAGGGAGGGGCCGCCGGCCGCGTGCCCCGGGGCGGACGAATCGTCAACGCGGCCCGGCGGCTAGGCGAATTGCCGCGGGTCGAGACCGTGCCGGCGCACGAGCCGGAAAGAGTGCGAGCGGTCCAGCCCCGCGCGGCGGGCGGCGGCGGCCATGTTGCCCCGGGCCTCCCGCAGGGTGTCCGTGAGGTAGGCGCGCTCGAACGCCGCCCGGGCCTCCGCGAGGGTGCCGTGGCCGGCGCGTGCGGCTCCCGCGGCGCCGGCCGGGGCGGTGCCGCCGGTCTCGCGCAGGATCTTCTCCGGCAGGTCCGCCGCGTCGATCTCCGGGCGGTCGTGCAGCACGGCGAAGCGCTCGACGAGGTGCTCCAGTTCGCGGACGTTGCCGGGCCAGCCGTAGCCCTGGAGACGGTGCAGCGCGGCCGGGGTGAACCCGCTCGGCGTGGCGCGGCTGCCGCGAAACTTTTTCAGGAAATGCTCCGCCAGCAGCGGCACGTCGCCCGCGCGGCGGCGCAGCGGGGGAGGGGTCAGGGTGATCACGTGCAGCCGGTAAAACAGGTCCGCGCGGAACCGCCCCTCCTCCGCCTCTTTCTGGAGGTCGCGGTTGGTGGCCGCGATCACGCGCGCGTGCGACTGCAGCGTGGCGCTCCCGCCCACGCGGTTGAATTTTCCGCCCTGGAGGACGCGCAGCAGCTTCGACTGCACGGTGAAGCTCATCTCGCCGATCTCGTCCAGAAAGAGCGTGCCGTCGCCGGCCTCCTCAAAGCGCCCCGTGCGCCGCTCCGTCGCGCCCGTGAACGCCCCGCGTTCGTGGCCGAAGAGCTCGCTCTCCAGCAGGTTTTCCGGGATTGCCGCGCAGTTCACCTCGACGAACGGCTCCCGGCACCGCGGGCTGCGCTCGTGGATGGCCTGCGCGATCAGCTGCTTGCCCGTGCCGGTCTCCCCGAGGATGAGCACGCGGCTGTCGCTGCGCGCGACCGCGCCCACCATATCGAAGATCGCCTTCATCGCCGGGTCCTCGCTCACCATGCCGCCGGTCCCGGGCTCCGCGGCCGCCGGGCGCCGCTGGGCGGCGAAGATCTTTTCCAACCGGGCGCGCAGCTCCTCCGCCGAGACGGGCTTCTCGAGGTAGTCGGACACCCCGAGGCGCGTCGCCTCGATCGCGGTCTTCTCGTTGCCGCGGCCCGTGATCATCACGATGGGGATCGAGCTCCCCTGGCCGCGCACGCGCCGGATCAGCTCGAAGCCGCCGAGCTCCTTCATCACCAGGGTGGTGATGAGCAGGTCAGGCGGGTCGCTCCGCAGCCGCCGCAGCGCCCGCCGGGGGCTCGCGCAGATCGCCGCCTCGGCACAGTGGTCCTTCAGACAGCCCCGGATTTCCTGCAGGAACGACGGCACATCGTCCACGATCAGGATGCGGCGGCTGGTCAGGAGGGAGGCCATGTTGTGAAATCAGCCACGAGTGTGGACGAAAAGGCAACATCGGCGCCAGTCCAATTTCGGGCTCCCCTCGGGCCGGACCCCGTGGCACAACGGGTGCTAACCCCTGCGCTCTGCGCGACCTCATGCCGCTTTCCCTTTCGCCCTGGTGCCTGCTTTTGCTCGCCGTGCCCGTCCTGCTGGTGGGGGAGGGCGTGGTGCGTCGCTGGCCCCTTCTGTCGCGCTTCAACCTCCCGGTGCCGGTCGTCGGCGGCCTGCTGTTCAGCGCCCTCTGCCTCGGGCTCAACCTCTCCGGCCTCGTCTCGGTCACGTTTGCGACGAAGGTCACGGCCGGGTGGTGGACCTGGATCGTCACGCCCGAGACCGACTGGATCTCGCGTCCGGCGAAGAATCTCAACCTGCCCCTGCTCGTCGCGTTCTTCACGTGCGTCGGTCTCGGGGCCCCGGTGCGGATCCTGCGCACGGGCGGACGCGCGCTCGCCGTCCTCCTGCTCGCCACGACCGCGCTCTCGGTGCTGCAAAACTCCGTGGGCGCCGCGGTCGCGGTCGCGCTCGGCGCGCCGGCGCTGCTCGGCGTCGTGTGCGGCGCGCTCAGCCTCGTCGGCGGCCATGGCACCGCGCTGGGCTTTGCGCCGCGCTTCGAGCAGGCGGGCCTGGCTTCGGCGGCGGCGATCGGCGCGTCGGCCGCCACGTTTGGCCTGCTGGCCGGCGGCCTGCTCGCCGGCCCTTTGGCGGAGTGGCTCCTGCGCCGCCGCGGGCTCCGCCTGGGCGCGCCCGTTCCCGTGGAAACCCCCGCGGTCGTGGCGAGTTTTTTCGGTGATCTGCGTCGGCTCGGCGGTCTGGGCCGCAGCGTCATCTGGCATCTGCTCGTGATCGCTGCGTGCGTGAAAGCCGGGGCCTGGGTGAGCTATGGGCTCGACCGCGCCGGCGCGTCGCTCCCCGCCTACATGGGGGCGCTCCTCGTCGGGTTCGGGGTGCGGGCGGCGCATGATGCGGCGGGTGGCACCTGGTTGCGCGCGGAGGTCATCGCCCGGCTCGCCGCCGTGCTGCTGCCGCTGTTTCTCGCGGTGACGCTGGCCGCCCTCAACCTCGCGGAACTGGCCGCGGTCGCCGGCCCGATGCTGGTCATCCTCCTGGTGAACACCCTCGTCACCCTGGCCTTCACCGCCGCGGTGGTCTGGCCGCTGCTGGGCCGGGACTACGAGGCGGGCGTGATGGCCGCCGGCTTTGTCGGTTTCGGCATCGGGTCCACCGCGACGGCGGTCGCGGCGATGGACGCGATCACCCGCCGCCGCGGCCCCGCCCCCCGGGCCACCGCCCTCATCCCGCCGACCGGCGGCTTTCTCATCGACCTCACCAACGCGCCCGTGATCGGCGCCTTCCTTAATTTCCTCAAATGAACCGGATCTGCCTGGCCTGCTTTCTCTTCGTCGGTGCGCTCGGACTGCGCGC
>JAPLTR010000704.1 GCA_026398065.1 Verrucomicrobiota bacterium
GGGCGGGCCGCGCAGCGGATGGTGGGGGTCGAGCGGTTCCTGGGCGAAGACGTCGAGGCCGAAGTGGATTTTTCCCTGGCGCGCGACGGTGACGAGCGCCGCTTCATCGACCACGGCGCCGCGGCAGACGTTGACGAAGGCCGCGCCCGGTGGGAGGAGACGCAGGAGCTTTTCGTCGATCACGCCGGTGGTGGCGGGGATGAGCGGGGCGAGCTCGATGAGGACATCGCTGGAGGAAAAGAGCGCCTCGAGGGAGGGGGCGCGCGTGATGCCGTACTCGCGCTCATACGCGGAATCGACGTCGGGGGCGAAGACGCTGACGGTGCAGTTAAACGGACGGATGAGGCGGACGAATTCGCGGGCGACGGGACCGAAGCCATGGAGGCCGACGCGGCGTTCGAAGAACGACGCGGCCTCGGTGGGGCCGTTTTTCCACGCGCCGCGCTGGTGCATGGCGAAGGTCCATTGCGTGGCGCGACGCAGGCAGGTGAGCGCGTGGAGGAGCGCGCATTCGGCGACGACGCGGCTGATGGACCCGCCCCAGTTGGTGACGAGCAGGCCGTTTTCGAGATGGGAGCGGGTGACAAACGTCTTGATGGAACCGGCGAGATAGCAGACGTAGCGGAGCCGCGGCGGGAGCGCGTCGGGGAGGGGCGGAGTTTTCCAGCAGGCGACGAGGATGTCGGGATTGGCGGCGGCCAGCTCGCGCGCGAAGTCGGCGGGACTCAGCCCGGTCGGATCAAGCTGGCGAAACCCGGGTGCGAGGGCGCTCAACTCGGCGAGCAGCGGCTCGGAGAAGAAACGCCCGGCCTCGAGAGGCGTGAGCACGGCTAGCAGCGACGGAGAGGGCATGGCGGGCGAAGGCGGATCAGGGCGCGGGAGGAAGGCACTCAAGCAGGGCGCAGCCTCCGGGAGCGGGCGTGTAGCTCACGGGACCGAGTCCGGCGGGGAGGAAAAATTTGTCGTAGGCGCGGAGCCGGTGGACTTCGCCGCCGACCTCGGCCGTCACGGAGCCGGCGGTGACGATGGCGATGACGACACTGGTTTCATCCTTAACCACCGGACCATCGAGGGAGGATTTCAGCACGCGGAAGCAGTCGGTCTGGTTGGCCCCGATCAGTTCGTCCTGATAGCTGCTCGGGCCGAGGGCGCGGAGGCGGCGCGGGGCGCAGCGCACGCGGACGGCGAGGTCGTCGGCCGTGAGCGGAGCGTAGTTGAAGACGGTGAGGGCGAAATCGAGCCCGCGGTCCATGAAGCGCGAGGACTCTGGGAGGACGTAGCCGGCGCGCTCGAACTCGAAACGCACGACGAGGTCGCTGGGTTCCTGGATCTCGACCATGAACACCCCCGCGCCGAGGGCGTGAGGCGTGCCACCGGGGATGATGAACGTGTCGCCGGCGCGGACGGGAATCTGGTCGAAGCACGCTTCGATGGCAGCGAGGTTTTGCGTCGCGATCCACTCGCGGAGTTGCGCCGGCGCGGGCGGCCGCTGGAAGCCCACGTAGATGTAGCCGGTCGCTTCACCGCCGGTGGAGGATGAATCGCGGACGGAGAGGACGTGGTAGGCTTCGGTCTTGCCGCTGGGGGCGCCGAGGATGCGGCGGGCGAACTCGCGGGTGGGGTGGACCTGGAAATGGAGGCGCGTGCCGCTGTCCAAGTACTTCACCAGGACTTGGGGCTGAGCGCCGTATTTCGCGACATGCGCGGCTCCGAGAAAATATTCAGGGTCGCTGGCGAGGAGCTGGACGAAGTCGCGCGGAGTGGCGTCGTGACCCACGCGGACCTGGGAGACCCCGGGCGGGCTGGAGAGCTGCGCGTCGGGAGGACGGAACGCTTCCGGGGGATTCTTGGCGACGGTGGTGGAGGCGATCCAGTCCTCGGCGAGGTGGGTGTCGGCGGGCGCGGGCGTGCCCGCGAGTTCGTCAAGCGTCCGGCCGCCGGGATAGGTGCGCCAGACCCGGTTGGGGGGGAGCAGGAGGAGTTTGCCGCGGTGGTCCATCGGAGAAATCAAACGGTGGCGGCGATCTTCTTCGACGCCCGACGCAGGAGCAGTCCGATGAAGCAGACGATGCCGCCGCAGCCGAGAAACGCGAGGCGGCCGATCTCGGCGTTGGGGATGACGGCGAGCAGCATGACAAAGACGCCGTACGCGATGCACAGCCAGCCGACGACGGATTCCTGCCGGGCGTCGTTGGCGCTGGCGGCGCCCTCCTCCTTGGCGTGATCGACGGGCGTGCCGAGGCGGATGAAGAAATCGGTGACCAGCGCCTTTTCGGCGGGCGAGGTGCGCGACCAGAAAAGCTTGGTGCCGATGAACCACGCGGAGCAGACGGTGACGTTGCCGAAGAGCTCGATCGACTGGCGCCAGTATTCGCGGCCGGAGTCGTTGAGCGGACTCCCGATGTGGAAGTAGGTGGCGGCCCACTCCGGGGTGAGCTGGTCGGTGATGAAGAGGGAACTGAGGAAACCGACGACCACGGTGCTCCAGGCCGACCAGGGCGGGGTGTTTTTCACGATCAGGCCGAGGAAGAGCGGCACGACGATCGGGATGCCGATGAGGATGCTGAGGCGCTGTGTGATCTGGAACAGCGTGAGGTCCTTGAGCTGGCTCATCTTCAGGGCGACGAGGATGATCAGGATGCCGAAGACGACGGTCGTGATCTTGCCGACGAAGAGGAGGTGTTTGTCGCCGGCGGCGGGCCGGAGGATGGGCTGGTAGAAATTCTTGATGAAGAACCCCGTGTTCTTGTTCAGACCGGAGTCCATCGACGACATTGTCGCGGCAAAGATCCCGCTGACGAGCAGGCCCATCATGCCGACGGGCATCACGTCGCGCGCGATGGCGATGAAGGCGGCCTCCTCGGGATTCTTCAGCTGGGGAAAGACCGTGTGGAGGTCCGGGAACCGGATGGACGCGGCGATGGGCGGGACGAACCAGATGACGATGCCGACGAGAAACAGCGCGGCGCCGAGGAAACCGGCCATGCGGGCGTGGCGGCTGTCCTTGACGCAGAGGTAGCGGTTGGCGTCGGCGAGGTTGTTCGTGGTGTGCACCTGTTTCAGCAGCATCGCGACGCACCAGAGCCCGAGGAAATTGGTCGAGAACACGGCGCTGAGGTCGAGGTGACCGGCAGGCACGCCGCTGACGAACGCCCCGACGCCCCCGACCTTTAGGACGGCGAGGATGGTCACGGCGAGACAGACGGGCATGAGGATGAGGACCTGGATGAAGTCGCTCGCGAGGACGGCCCAGCTGCCGCCGACGAGGGCCATCACCAGGACCACCGCGCCGGTGGCGGCGATGGTGAGCGTGAGGTCGAGCCCGAAAACGGCCGAGAAGAAGACGGCGAGGGAGTTTAGCCAGATGCCGGACTGCAGGAGGCCGAAGGGCAGTTGCGTCCAGGTGAAGAACTGCTCGCTGACGCGGCCGAAGCGGTTGCGGATGGCCTCGACGCCGGTCACGACGCGAAGCTGGCGGAAGCGCGGGGCGAAGTAGATCGCGTTCAGAAAGAAGCCGAAGGCGTTGCCCAGGTAGATGACGATGATGGGCCAGCCGTCGGTGTAGGCCTTGCTGGCCGCGCCGGTGAACGTCCAGGCGCTGAACTGCACCATGAACGCGGAGCCGCCGACCATCCACCAGAGCGCCTTGCCGCCGCCGCGAAAGTAATCCGACACGTTGGTGACGAACCGGCGGAACACCCAACTGATCGCCAGCATGTAGACGAAGTAGAAAACGAGGACGGCGTAGTCGTAGTGGGTCACGGGGTGAAGGGGTGAGGCAGGGTGAAAGGCTGGGCGCGCACAGGGTGCGAGGCAACGACTCAGCTTTAATAATTATGAAATGCCAAGGGGAAAGTTTGGACGCGTGGAAGGGTGCCGCGGAGCGGACCTGGTGCGAACGGCGAGGGCGGCCGGCGGGCGGTGAAAGGAGGACGAGAT
>JAPLTR010000035.1 GCA_026398065.1 Verrucomicrobiota bacterium
CGATTCTGATTGCCCGCCGCGCCCATTGCGGGCGGTTTTGAGGCATGGGCGCCAAGTATCTACCGACGATCAAAGACCTGAAAGCCAGCCAGCGCTTCCAGCAGAAGCAAAAGCCGCTGCACAAGTTCAAGAAGACGCCGGACGGCGCGGGCGCGAAGAAGGCGAAGAAGAAGTAGCGGCCCGTTGACCGGGAAAAGTGTTTTCATCGCCCGGTGGCGCGACGTAGCGTGACCGCATGCTGGTCACCACGTCCGAGCTCCGCGCCAACCTCGAAAATCCCGCCTGGGTGGTCTTTGACTGCCGGCACGATCTGGCCGACCACGGGCGCGGCGCGAGGATCTATGGCGAAGGGCACATTCCGGGGGCGTGCTTTGCCCCGGTCGAGACAGCACTTGCCGGGGCCAAGACGGGCACGAATGGCCGGCATCCGTTGCCGGCGGCGGCGGATTTCGCGGCGTTCCTGAACCGGCATGGCGTCGGTGAGACCACGCAGATTGTCGCCTACGACGATGTCGGCGGCCAATACGCCGCGCGACTGTGGTGGCTCGCGCGCTGGATCGGTCTCACCCGCGTGGCGGTCCTCGACGGCGGTCTGCCCAAGTGGATCGCCGAGGGAAATCCGGTGACGACGGACACGCCGAAGCCGCGCGCCGCGGGCAACGTGGTGGCGAAGCCGGACGCGTCGCGGGTGCGCAGTGCCGAGCAGGTGCTCGCCGGGCTGTCCTCGCGCGAAAGTCTGATCTTCGATGCGCGCGCGCCGGAGCGTTATCGCGGCGAGACGGAACCGATCGACCGGGTGGCGGGGCACATCCCGTCCGCGGTCAACCGCTTTTTCAAACTGAACCTCAATCCCGACCTGACGATGCGCGCGCCGGCGGAACTGCGCCGCGAATTCGAGGGGGCGTTGGGCGGACGTCGCCCAGACCAGGCGGTGCACCAGTGCGGCTCGGGCATCACGGCCTGCGTCAACCTCCTCGCGATGGAGCACGCCGGGCTGCGCGGCTCCGCGCTCTACGTCGGCTCGTGGAGCGAGTGGATCGCCGATCCCGCGCGACCCCTCGCGCGGGGCGCGACCTGATCCTCACGCAGGCGAGAGCGCTGCGATGGGCCGGTTTGCCTTCCCACCATGAAACCCAAGAAAACACCTCCGGTAGCGAAGAAAGCTGCGGACACGGTCGACGGCTTCATGCGGGCGTTGAAACACCCGCTCAAGGTTGAGATCGAGGCCGTGCGGCGGATCATTTTGGAGGTCAGTCCGAAGATCGGCGAGGCGGTCAAGTGGAACGCGCCGAGTTTTCGGACCACGGAGTTTTTCGCAACGGTCAATCTGCGCTCGGTGGACCGGGTGCAGCTCATTCTCCACCTCGGGGCCAAGGTGCGGACCGACCTGAAAGAAGTGACCCTCTCCGATCCCGCCGGATTGCTGAAGTGGCTCGCGAAGGACCGGTGCAGCCTGACCCTGGGCGCGGACACAGAGATCGCGCCGCAGCGGGCGGCGTTGGAGAAGATTATCCGGCAGTGGATCGCGTACGTTTGAGGCACTGACGCGGGCCGGTCAGGACGGGCGAACTCCGGCCCGGGGTGCCACGAGGTTCCCGCCCACGGTTCCCCCCGGGGCGGCGAATCGCAGCAAAACACGCGCCGCCATCGGGCGGCGGGCGATTTATCCTTTTTTAACGAAGCAGGCCTTGAGGGCCATGGCGACGCCGTCGATGCGGCAGTCGATCTCGTGGTCGCCGTCGACCAGGCGGATGTTTTTCGCCTTGGTGCCGCCCTTGAGCACGCCGGAACCGCCGCGGAGCTTGAGGTCTTTGATGAGGGTGACGGTGTCGCCGTCGGCCAGCACGTTGCCGTGGGCGTCCTTGACGACGCGTGCGGCCTCGGGGGCGGCTTCCTTGGGCCACTCATGGCCGCAAGTGGCGCACTCCCAGTGATCTGGGTGGCTCAGCACGTCTTCGAGGGTACAGGCAGGGCAGGCGGGTTTGGTCATGGCGGTGGCGAAAGAGCGAGAAGGTTGCGCCCGGGCGGTCGGGTGGGGCAAGGAGGAATGTCATAACGATGCGTAAGCAGTCGCCGTGGATTGATGACGCGATTCGTGGCGCTGAACATTCATGCCCCGGCGATTTTGTGCCGATGGAGGACGCACTCACATGCCTCCGGAAGATTTAGCGCAATCCATCGATCTGGGAAAATTGCCGAGCGGCCCCCGCGTCCTCTCGCAGCTCATGTCCATTATCCGGAGACCGGGGATCCAAATCTCGGATGTCGCCGACCTGTTTCGGTCCGATCCCGCCCTCACCGCACGGGTGGTGGCGGCATGCAACAGCACGTTCTATTCGCGCGGGGAGGCCACGGTCGACATTCGCGACGCGGTGCTCCGGCTCGGTTTGGATGAGGTGTCGCGGATCGTCCAGGTGGTCGCGCTGACCGACCTCCGGAAATACCCCACCCACCTCTACACGGGCACGGCGGGCTATTTTTGGGAGCGCTCCCTGCACACGGCGTTCGTCATCGACGAGATCAGCGGGCGCGACCCGTACGCCTACACGGCCGGGATCATGCACCTCGTGGGCATCTGGGTGCTCTGCAGCGTCTTTCCGTCGGGCCACCTGTCGATCGCGGAACGCGAACTCGCGTTGCAGGCGCGCCTCGAACAACTGCGGCTCGGCGTGTCGTTTGCCGAGGCCGGCGCCGCCGCGCTGGCCAAATGGGGCTTTGCGCCGCAGATTTGCGAGGCGGTGGGCCGGCAGCTGACCCCGTCGCTGGCGGAGGATCCCGGTCATCGGGAACTCGCGCGGCTGCTCAGCCGCGCGATCGCGGTCACCGACTGGCGCTACGGCATCAAGAACGAGAAGACCCTCCTGCGTTCCGATCTCACAATCACCGATCTGGAGGAGTGCAACGAACGCGCCCTGCAGAAAGTGGCGCGGATCGGTTTCGGATTCTGACGCGCGCGGTGGGAGCGCGCGCGGGCCCGCGCATCGGGTCTTGATGGAGCGGGTGGGGCGGGCAGTCTGCTACCACCCCATGAACACCCCCGCATGCTCCGGCCCTGTGCTCAGTCGTCGCGATTTCCTGGCCCGGACCGGTCTCGCCGCGGTCGCGGCCGGACTTGCGCCGTCGGCGATGACCGCGGCCGAGTCCTCCGTCGCGGCTCCGGCGAAACCGGCGGCTCCGGGACGCTACGACATTGGCATCCTCGAAAAATGGTTTTTCGACGGCGGCAACGGCGGTCCGCTCAAGTACACGCCCGACGAGATGGCGCAGACGCTCGACGAGATCGGGCTCGATCTCGAACTCACGCTGCGCAAGCAGGGGCACATCACGCCGGAGAAGGCGCCGGACGAACTCCCCGTGATGGTCGCGGCGCTGGCCAAGAAGCAGCGGCGTATCCTCTGGGTGGCGCTCGACACGGTGCGGCCCGACGAGCCGCATTGGGAAAAGGCCGTGCGGGTCGCGAAGGCCAACGGAGTGCCGCAGTACCGGCACCGCGGTTTTCAGTATGCGCCGGGCAAACCGCTCAAGGCGCAGATCGCGAATTTTCACAGCATGGCGAAGGAGTTTGCCGCGGCGAATAAGGAGATCGGCATCCAGGCGGTCTATCAGATCCACGCGGGCCAGCGCATGGCGGGCAGCGCGGCCTGGGATCTCGATATGATCCTGGGCGACATCGACCCGAAATTCTTCGGCGTGGCCTTCGACACCCAGCACGTGATGATGGAGCAGAGCCTGGCGTGGCCCAACGCGGTGGAACTGCTCGCGCCGCGCACTGTCGCGCTGTGCGTGAAGAGCTTCAAGTGGGAGGGCGACCGCACGGTCGAGGTGCCGCTGGGGCAGGGGCGCGTGAAGAAGGCCATCGTCGATCAGGTGATCGCGGCGCACGGTGGGCCGCTGCCGATCTGCATTCACATCGAGCACTTCATGGGGGCCGCGGGCAAACTCGCTCCAGTGCCTTTCGCGGAACGCGCGGCGATCGTGGAGGCGTTTCGGGCCGACGCCCGGGTGCTGCGCGGCTGGCTGGGCCTGGCGCCGAGCTAAGGTCCTCCTTCCCGACTGACGTGGGAGAGAATCGTTGCAAAAAATTCAGGCGATTTTCCGGGAAAGTGTCTGCTCAAGGCGGGGCCGTCCGTTGAGAGGATGAGCCATTCGGCAACCGGGGCTTCCCGCGGCTGCTCACTGCTCACACCCAAACCTCAACCGTCCCTCCGTCTCCATGCAAAAGATCACGCCGTTTCTGTGGTTCAACGACAACGCCGAGGAAGCTGTCAGGTTCTACCTCTCGATTTTCAAGCAAGGAAAGCTCGGCCGCATCACCCGTTACGGTGAAAACGCGCCGGGACCGGCCGGCTCCGTGATGACGGTGCCGTTCAAATTGTTTGGGCAGGATTTCGTGGCGCTGAACGGCGGCCCGGTCTTCCAGTTCAACGAGTCGATTTCCTTTGTTGTGAACTGCACGACCCAGCGCGAGGTGGACACCTACTGGCGGAAGCTCGCGGCCGGGGGCGGGCGGACGAGCCAATGCGGCTGGCTGAAGGACAAGTTTGGCGTCTCCTGGCAGATCGTGCCCGTGAGGCTGATCGAACTCGTCAGCTCCAAGGACGCCGCCCAGGCCGGCCGCGTCATGCAGGCCATGCTCACGATGACCAAGATCGACCTCAAGCGCCTCGAAAAGGCGGCGAAAGGTTGAGCGTTGTCGCCGCCGAACGCTTCGTTTTCATCCCTCACCCACTCAATTCTTTCGCTCCCATGGAAACATCGTCCACTCCCCCGACCTCGGCGTTCATGCTGGTCTTTCGCAATGCCGGTCCGGATGTCCATGCGCACCTCTCACCCGAGCAGCGCGAGCAGCTGACCAAGCAATGGAATGACTGGTACGAGGGACTTGCGGCGAAAGGGAAAGTGGAGCAC
>JAPLTR010000872.1 GCA_026398065.1 Verrucomicrobiota bacterium
GGGCTTGGCGGCGGCCTCGTCGCCCGGTGTCGGACCCGAGCGAGGAGCGGCCGGCTTGGCGAGCGGGTCCTCGGCGGACTTGGGGACAAAGGTTTTCTTGCCGCTGGGGCCGACGTTGACGGGCGGCTGGGTGACGCTGGCGGAGACGGCGGCCGCGGCGGCCTTTTGTTTGGACTGCGCCTCGCGTTCCTTGGCGAGCTGCTCGGCGAGCGCGGCTTTGCGCTTGCCGCGCTCCGCCCACCAGGTGCTCACGCCGTGGATCATCTTTTCGATCTCCGCGCCGATGTCCCGGGTGAAAATGAACAGCTGCGCGCCGCAATAGATGGTGCCCAGCAGCAGGCCGGAGCCAAAGGGTCCGAGAGCTTCCTTGAGCAGGCTCGTGTAAATCCCTTCGCCGATCAGTCCTCCGGCCCCCGAAGGAAAATACATGCTCTTCGAGTCCATGAACATCGTCGCGAGACCCGCGAACGACGCGATGGCCACGATCATGGCGATGATGCGCGTGCCCGTCAGGTGCCGGGAGCTGCGAATCGAGACGATGAGCAGCCAGATTAGGAAAACCGGCATGAGCCACGCGCTCAGGCCCACACCCATCAGCAGGCCATGCACGCTCTCGGCGCCGATCCAGCCGACGGGATTTTTCTCCGTCGGCGGGTCGGTGATGAACTTGCTCTGCTTGGGGCTGTAGGCGACGAGGGCGACGGTGATGTAGGCGCCGAGGACGAAACAGACGAGCGCCGCGAGCCAGTTGGGGCGATAGCGCGGCGCTTGGAAGGAGGGTCCGTCGTTTGAGTTTGAGTTCTCGGGCTTGGGCATTTGTTGTGACCGTCTGATTTCGTGCGGATTCCACGCTAACGAGGGGGGCGGTCAAATGTAAACCCCTCGGAGACCTTTTCACAAAAAACTCGTCAACCCCCACATGCGCGACCTCCTCCGCTTTGAGCCTCTTTATCAGTCACGCGTATGGGGCGGTCGCGCCTTGGAGTCGGCGCTGGGGCGCACGTTGCCCGCCGAGACGCCGATCGGGGAGAGCTGGGAAGTCGTCGACCGGACCGAGGCCCAGTCGGTGGTGGTGGGCGGGCCGCTGAACGGCCAGACGCTGCGCAGCGTGCTGGCGAGGCACGCGGCGGAGATCATGGGCCCGCAGTGGCCGGCGGACCGGCCGTTTCCGATTCTCGTGAAGTGGCTGGACTGCCGCGAACGCCTGAGCCTGCAGGTGCACCCGCCCGCCGCGATCGCCGGGGAGCTCCGGGGCGAGCCGAAGACGGAGAACTGGTACATCGCGCACACGGCGCCGAACGCGCACCTGATCGTGGGCCTGAAGCGCGGCGTGACGCGCGCGCAGTTCGAGCGGGCCATCGGCGACAACTCGGTCGAGGCGTGCGTGCACCATTTCCCCGTGGCGGCGGGCGACTCGATTCTGGTGCACAGCGGGCAGGTCCATGCCATCGACGCGGGCAACCTGATTCTGGAGATCCAGCAGAACTCCGACACCACGTATCGCGTTTACGACTGGGGCCGGGTGGGCCTCGATGGGAAACCCCGCCAGCTCCACGTCGCGCAGTCGCTGCGCTCGATCGATTGGAATGATTTCGAGCCCGCGCCGGTGCGGGCGGCCCCGACGTCGGGCACGATCGCCGACTGCGCGGAGTTCAGCATCCGCCGCGTGGTGCTCGGGGCGGGCGAGCGCGTGACGCTGCCCGCGGGCGAGCAGCCGCGCCTCCTGAGCGTGGTCAGCGGGACGGTGCGCGTGGGGCTGGACAACGGCACGGGCAGCCGCGCGCCGTTCGGCCAGAAACTCGGGCAGGGCGCGAACGTGCTGCTGCCGTATTCCGGGGCGTTTACCCTCAGTGCGGAGTCGACGACGATCTTGCTGCTCACGGAAGATTTTGTGGGATGAAGCCCGCGGGAAACGCCGGCCCCGGGCGCGCCCGCGCGGCGCGGCGCGGGGGCTGTCTGATCCGCCTGATGCTGCTGGGAGTGGTGCTGGCAGCGGCGGGCGCGCTGGCCTGGATGCTGTTGCTCCCGGTGGTCGTCACTTCGCGGATACGCGCGCGCACGGGCTTCGAGGTCCGCGTGGCGAGCCTGTCCTGCAACGCCTTCACGGGCCGGCTCGTCGTGCGGGGCCTGGTGCTGGCCAATCCGCCGTCGTTTCCGGTGGGCGATTTTGTCGAGCTCCGGGAGTTTTCCACCGCGGGTGACGCGTGGGCCCTGTGGTCGGACCGGCTGGTCATCGACGACCTCACCCTGGATGTGCGCAAGGTCACGCTGGTGCGCCGCCCGGACGGCCGGTCCAATGCCGAGGTGTTTCAGGAGAAGCTGCTGGGCGGCCCGGGTGCGCCGACGGCCGGGACCGTGACAACGCCCGCGCCACCGGGCCCGGAACGGCCGCTGCCGACGGCGGCAGGGAGAAAGTTTCTGATCCGCCGTTTCGCGCTGCGGTTCGACCGTCTGGCGACGGTGGACTATTCGGGGGTGAGCCCCGTGACGCACGAGTTTGCCCTCGGGGTCGACCAACGCTACGAGAACCTCACCGACCCGAAACAGTTGCTCGTGCCCGAGGTGTTGCGGCGGCTGGTGGCGGCGAATCTCGATCCGGCGGTCGCGAGCCTGGTGCCGGGCGACCTGGGCCGGGCGCTGGGCAATGCGGCCCGGGAGGCGGCTGGCCGGGGGGAGGGAATGCTCCGGGAGGCCGAGGGGCGGGCGTCGGACCTGTTCAAGGGGTTGCGGGAGAAACTTGAAGAAAGCCGAAAGCCGTAGTTGAGTGGTCTCTCTTTTGCGTCATGCCTGAGCCCGAAAACACCGATCCTTTGAACACCACTCCCGCCAGCGCCGACCCGGCGACCAATCCCGCCGTGCCCGGACCCGACGCGGCGCAAGCCGCCGAGCTGGCCACCCAGCTTGCCACCGCCAAGGCGGAGGCGGCCGCCAACCTCGACCGCTATGTGCGCTCCGTGGCCGACCTCGAAAACTTCCGCCGCCGCACGGTCAAGGAGAAGGACGAACTGCGCCTGTTTGCCGCCTCCCGCGTGCTGGAGGACCTCCTGCCCGTGCTCGACAACCTCGGCCTCGCGGTCACGGCGGCCAAACAGCCCAATGCCGACGCGAAATCCCTCGCGGGTGGCGTCGAGATGGTGCTCACGCAGCTGAAGTCCGCGCTCACCAATCACGGCATCAAGGAAATCAACCCGGCCGGCCAGGCCTTTGACGCCAATCTGCACGAATCCATCTCCGCGCAGCCGAGCGCCGACGTCGCCGAGGGCAGCGTGCTCACCGTCGTGCGCACCGGCTTCTCGCTCAACGGGCGCCTCCTGCGGCCCGCCTCGGTGATCGTGTCGAGCGGTCCCGCGAAGAATTCCTGAGTCAGGGCTGATCCAACATGGCGAAAGAAGACTATTACGAGCTGCTGGGCGTCGAAAAGACCGCGTCCGCGGAAGAGATGAAGAAGGCCTACCGCAAGAAGGCCGTCCAATATCACCCGGACAAGAATCCCGGCAACAAGGAGGCGGAGGAGATGTTCAAGAAAGTCTCCCACGCCTACGAGGTGCTCAGCGATGCGGACAAGCGCGCGGCCTACGACCGGTACGGTCCGGCGGCGTTTGACGGCAGCGGCGGCGCGCCGCGCGGACCCGGCGGCATGGGCGGCGGCGGTGGTGGCGGGTTTCACGACCCGTTCGACATCTTCCGCGAAGTCTTCGGCCAGCAGGGCGGCGGCGGCGGTGGCGGGGGGATTTTCGCGGAGAGGTTCGGCGGCGGCCAGCGCGACGGCGGCGGCCGCGACGGCGCGGACCTGCGCTACGACCTCGAGATCACGCTCGAGGAGGCCGCGCGCGGCGTGGAGAAGGAAATTTCCTTCCGAAAGAACATGGCGTGCGAACGCTGCGACGGCTCGGGCGCGGAGCCCGGCTCGCGCCGCGTGACCTGCCCGACCTGCCGCGGAGCGGGCCAGATCCGCCGCTCGGGCGGGATCATCACGTTTACGCAGACCTGCCCGACTTGCGCGGGCGCCGGCACCAAGGTGGACAAACCTTGCACCAACTGCCGCGGCGAAGGCCGCGTGGCCAAGAGCACGAAGCTCAACGTGCGCATCCCCCCGGGGGTCGACACGGGTTCGCGCCTGCGTTCGTCGGGCAACGGTGAGGCCGGCATGGCCGGGGGCGCCGCCGGCGACCTCTACATCGTCCTGTCGGTGAAGGAGCACGAACTGTTCGAGCGCCAGGGCGAAGACCTGTTCTGCGAGATTCCGATCAAGTTCACGCTCGCGACCCTCGGCGGTCCGATCGAGGTGCCGACGCTGTTCGGCAAGGCCTCGCTCAAGATCCCCGCTGGCACGCAGAGCAGCACGACCTTCCGCCTGCGCGGCAAGGGCATGCCGAGCCTCCGCGGCGGCGCGCAGGGCGACCAGCTCGTGCGTGTGCAGGTCGAGGTGCCGCAATCGCTCACCAGCGAACAGCGGCGGATCCTCGAGGAGTTTGCCAAGGTGAGCGGCGACGCGGCCGAACCGACCTCGAAGAGCTTCTTCGAGAAGGCGAAAAAGTTCTTCTGAGAAAGCGGCGGGGCGGACCGAGGTCCGCCCTTTTTTTTGGTCTCAGCGGCCCAGCTTCACATCCATCCAGACGGCGAGGGTGAGTACGAGGCCGCGGGCGATGAATTTCGCCTCGGGGGAAACGGCGAGGAGGGTCATGCCGTTGAGCAGGGCGGTCATGATGAGCGCGCCGAAAATGACGCCCCAGACCGTGCCGCGTCCGCCCTTGAGGGCGGTGCCGCCGATCACGCACGCGGCGATGGCGTCGAGTTCCATGAGGTCGCCGACCGTGGTCGTCGAGGAGCCGGAGTAGGCGGTCGTCATGAATCCGGTGAGGGCGACGGTCACGCCCATGAGGACGTAGGCGCCGATGAGGACCCGGGGCACCGCGATGCCGGACAGGACCGCGGCCTCCTCGTTGCCGCCGATGGCGTAGAGATAGCGGCCGAACGGCGTGTGCTGGGTGAGGAAGTACACGGTCACCGCGGTGGCGGAGAGAATGAGCAGCGAGAGCGGCACACCGCGAAACTGGTTGAACACGACCACGACCCCCACGAGCGCGGCTGCGGTGGCGAGCCATTGCGCGAAGGCGCGGGCGGGCGGGGGCACGGGGAGCTGGTGCGCGGTGCGGGCGGCGCGCGCGCGCCACGTGAGCACGGCGAGCGCGACGGCGACGGCGGCGGCCAGGGCCAGGCCGATGGCGGACGGCACGTACCAGGTGGTGAGCAGCGAGTAGAGATTGTCCTGATCGCCGCGGGCGACAGGGATGGTGGAGTTCTGGATGACGAGCCAGAAGAGGCCCTTGAAAATGAGGAGTCCGCCGAGCGTGATGATAAACGACGGGATGCGCTGGCTCACGATGAGCGAGCCCATGAGGGTCCACAGCACGAGCGCGGCGCCGAAGGCCGCGAGGAGGGCGAGCGGGGCGGGCCAGCCCTGTTGAAACACGAGCACCGCCGCGATGCCGCCGATGAGGCCGACGCCGCTGCCGACC